>NZ_KV788730.1:0-26000 GCF_001807385.1 Brachybacterium sp. HMSC06H03
CACAGCCGTGGCCACGGCTGTGGAGCCGATCGGGGCCGCACCCCGATGTCAATCGAGGCTGATGCTCTAGGCGGTCTCGCCGGGCAGCTTGTACGCGATCACGTCGACGTTCTGGATGCTCGGCTCGGTGCTGAACAGATCAGCTCCCTGTGCAGCGAGTGCCTGACCGACGCCACCGGAGAGGTGGGTCTGGCGGGCCTCGTCGTCGGGGAACACGTCGAAGATCCCGAAGGTCGATTCGTCGAACTGCAGGGCGAACCAGGCCCGCGTACCCTCCTCCTGCTCGACGATGGGACGGGCGCTGCGGAGGAAGTCCGCGACGTCCTGCTCCTTCCCGGGCTTGGCGTGCACGACGACCGACAATGCAGAGTTGATCATGGTTTCCTCACTTGTCCTGGCTGAACAGCTCGACCATCGCGGCGTTGAAGGCCGGGAGGTCCTCGGGCGAGCGGCTGGTGATCAGGTTCCCGTCGCGCGCCACCTCTTCGTCGACGACGTTCGCTCCGGCATTGCGCAGGTCGGTGCGGATGCTCGGATACGAGGTCAGCGTCCGACCCTCCGCGACACCGGCCTCGATCAGCGTCCACGGTCCGTGGCAGATCGCGGCGACCGGCTTGTCGGCGGCCATGACGTCGCGCACGAATCCGACTGCGTCGGTGTCCACGCGCAGCTGATCGGGGTTGACCGTGCCGCCGGGAAGCAGCAGGGCGTCGTACTCGTCGGCCGAGGCGGACTTCACCAGGGCATCGACCGGGAATGTCCCGGCCTCGTCCAGGTCGTTCTCGCGGGCCTTGATCTCGCCCTCGTGCAGCGAGAGCAGCACGGTCGTGGCCCCGGCGTCCTGAAGAGCCTGTCGCGGCTGCTCGAGCTCCACGCGCTCGACGCCGTCCGCGGCCAGGATCGCGATCCGCTTGCCATGCAATTCGTCTGCCATGTTCTGCTCCGTTCTGTGGGAGGTGACGGCTTGCCCGTGCGGGCGAGCCCCACGCTCTCCGTACCGGACAGCGTGGTTCGGGTGCAGGACGACTCGCGTGCAGTCGTCGTTGCGCTCTTCGAGGTCCCGGCAGGTGGTGGCTGCCGATTCTCGGGCCGGGTCCTGGGGGCGGAGAAGAAGCTTCGGCCCTGTGGTCGACGATGACCTTCCGCCATCGACGGTCGTCGTTCTTCACCGGGGCCTGGCCGGATGTGAGCGCCGGGCCCGCATTCCAGTCTAGACCTCGTTGGTCAGAGACGGGCCGCACGTGGGGCCGCCTGCCGGCGAGCTCGACGTCATCGTTCTCCATCTCGACCCAGGCCTGGCGGGCCCGCAGGCAGTCCTGGTCGTCGGCGGGAGCTCACAGCGTCTCGGCCCCCCGCCGCCGAGTCCGATCTCGAGTCTCGCCGCCGCGAGCCCGCAGGCCGCTGCCCGGTCCGTCTGCGGTCGGGCAGTCACGGAGCGTCTGCTGACCGCGCTGGGAAGGCATGCACCCGGGCTCCCGATCTGGAGAGGCAGCCTGCTCGTCCGGTGCGCTCTCTGCGCGAGGTCTTCGCCTACGTCGCAGCCTTCCGACTCTCACTTCCGGGAGGTGGCCTCCTGGAGCGCGGCCTCGAGGTACGGTGCCGACGCACCGGTTCCGGACGAGGCGACCTGCGCGGGCGTGCCTGAGGCGACCACCGTGCCACCTTCGTCTCCCGCGCCGGGTCCGAGGTCGATGACGTGGTCGGCCACGGCGACGATGCGCATGTCGAGCTCGACCGCGACGACGGTGTTGCCTGCGTCCACGAGGGTCTGGAGATGCGTCACGAGCCGGTCGGAATCGGCGCTGTGCAGCCCGGACGTCGGCTCGTCCAGGACGTAGAGGGTGTCCCCGCGCTGGGATCGTTGGAGCTCGGAGGCGAGCTTCACCCGCTGCGCCTCACCTCCGGACAGCTCGGTGGCCGGCTGTCCGAGACGGAGATATCCGAGGCCGACGTCGACCAGTGCCGCGAGCGACCGCATTATGTCGAACTCGCCGTGGTAGAAGTCGTGGGCCTCCTCGACGCTCATGGCGAGGATCTCCGCGATGTTGCGGCCGCGCCAGGCGATCTCCAACGTGCTGGACTGGTAGCGGGTGCCGTGGCAGTCAGGGCACTCGGTGTAGACCGAGGGGAGGAAGAGCAGCTCCACCATGACGGATCCTTCGCCCTTGCAGGTAGGGCAGCGACCGCCGGTGACGTTGAAGGAGAATCTGCCCGCCTTGTACCCGCGAGCGCGAGCCTCGGGCGTCTCCGCGAACCTTCTCCTCACGTGGTCGAACAGGCCGGTATAGGTGGCGACGTTCGAGCGTGGGGTGCGACCGATGGGCTTCTGGTCGATGCTCACGACGCGGCGCACCCCGGCGACGTCGCCGCGGATCTCTCCCTCGAGCTCGTCGGGCTCGTCCGACAGCAGGAGCTCGTCCCCTTCGGCAGGGGCGGCGTCCTCCGCCTGGTCTGCTCGTCCCTGCCGTTCGCCGAGCAGCGCGGGCAGTGCCTGGCTGACCAGGCTGGACTTGCCTGATCCCGACACTCCGGTGACGGCGGTGAACACCCCGAGCGGGAAGGAGATCGTCACGTCGCGCAGGTTGTTGCGCGTGACGTGCTCGAGCCTCAGCCATCCCTGCGGTTCGCGAGGCGTCCGGCGGGGCAGGCCGCTGCCCCCGAAGACGTAGCCGCGGGTCACGGACTCCTCCACCTCGGCCAGCCCTTCGAAGGGCCCGCTGTAGACGACACGCCCGCCGCGCTCACCCGCGCCGGGCCCGATGTCGACCAGCCAGTCGGCGTGCCGCATCACGTCCACCGAATGCTCCACCACGAACAGGCTGTTGCCCCGGTGCTTGAGCCCGTCGAGGATGCCGAGCAGAGCGCTGACGTCCTGCGGATGGAGACCCGCGGACGGCTCATCGAGCACATAGACCACACCGAACAGCTCAGAGGTCAGCTGGGTCGCGAGTCGCAGTCGCTGCAGCTCGCCGCCGGAGAGGGTGGGGGTGGTGCGGCCCAGGGAGAGGTACCCCAGACCCAGATCGATGATCGGCCGCAGTCTGTTGACGAGCTCCGCGCCCAATCGCGCTGTCGCGGCCAGCTTCTCGACCGAGCGGTCAGGCGACGTGCGCGCGTCCTCGACGGCCGCGGGTGCGGATCCTCCGGCGTCGATCCGCTGCCCGGCGTCGCGTCGGACAGCCTGGCCACCTGTGCGGCCCGCCGACTCGGCCCCGTCGAGAGCGCCGGTGGCCCGTTCGACCGCCTGGTCGATCAGCGTGGAGAGCTCCGCGAGCGGCAGAGCGGAGAGATCTGCGACGTCGAGACCCTCGAACGTCACGGACAGGGCCTCCGGCTTCAGTCGCTTCCCATGGCAGACAGGGCAGGGAGCGACCGAGAGGAACTCCGCCACGCGTCGCTTCATCGACTCGCTCTTGGTGTTCGCGAACGTGTCGAGCACGTACCGACGCGCGCCGACGAAGGTGCCCGAGTAGCTCGGTTCGACGCCCGCCGCGGTCGCGGCCCGGGCCTCGGAGAGTGTGAGCCGCGAGTGGACCGGGACGTACGGCGTCTCGTCCGTGTAGAGGATCCAGTCCCGATCCTCCTTCGGCAGATCCTTCCAGGGCACATCGACGTCGTAGCCGAGCGCGACGAGCACATCGCGCAGCTGATGACCGTGCCAGGCCGTCGGCCAGGAGGCGATGGCCCGTTCGCGGATCGTCAATGAAGGGTCCGGCACCATCGTGTCCTCGGTGACCTCGTACACCCGGCCGATGCCGTGGCACTCCGGGCATGCGCCCTGCACCGTGTTGGCGGAGAAGTCCTCGGCGTAGAGCATCGGCTGATCTTCGGGGTAGTGGCCGGCCCGGGAGTAGAGCATGCGCACCAGCGAGGAGAGCGTGGTGATGCTGCCCACCGAGGACCGCGCGCTGCGGCCTCCACGCTGCTGCTGAAGAGCGACGGCCGGCGGCATGCCCGTGATGGAGTCGACGTCCGGGACGCCTGCCTGGTCGATCAGGCGACGAGCGTAGGGAGCGACGGACTCGAGGTAGCGGCGCTGGGACTCCGCGAACAGGGTTCCGAAGGCCAGGGAGGACTTCCCCGAGCCCGAGACCCCGGTGAACACCACCAGCGCGTCGCGGGGCACCGTCAGGTCGATGTCCTGGAGGTTGTGCTCTCGAGCGCCGAGAACCTGCACGTCGGGCTGGACGGGGGAGGAGTCCGACCATGCGGACCTGCGTGCTTCGACCATGCCGGCGAGACTAGCAACGCGTTCCACCGATCGGTCGGTGCATGCCCCAGTCCTCCACGGTCCACCTGCCCGCGGTGCCTATCACCGCAGCCGCGGCGGGCACCTCGGTGGAGGGCGAGGTTCCTGCTCGGCTATGCTCGAAGAGAGCCGAGGTCGCGGGCGACGGGCATCCATATGACCGTGGCACTTCCGCGACCGGGCCATCCCCAACTGGAGGAGAACGTCATGGCAAGCAGCAACCGCGCCGTCGTGTTCCAGAACGTCAAGGACATGCGCGTCGAGACCCTCGACTTCCCGAAGCTCGAGATGCCGAACGGCAGGAGCGCCCCGCACGGAGTCATCCTCAAGATCGTCGCGACCAACATCTGCGGCTCCGACCTGCACATCTACCGCGGGTCCTTCCCTGTCCCCCAGGGCATGGTCGTGGGCCACGAGATGACCGGAGAAGTCCTCGAGGTCGGCCCCGACGTCGAGTTCCTCTCCGAAGGCGACCTGGTCTCGGTTCCCTTCAACGTCGCCTGCGGCCGATGCCGCAACTGTCGTGCCCGCCACACCGAGGTGTGCGAGACCGTGAACCCCGACGTGTCCTGCGGCGCCTACGGGTTCAACCTGGGCGACTTCCAGGGTGGGCAGGCGGAGTACCTGTTCGTCCCCTACGCCGACTTCCAGCTGCTCCGCTTCCCGGACAAGGACCAGGCCATGGAGAAGATCCGTGACCTCGCCCTGCTCTCGGACATCCTGCCCACCGCGTTCCACGGCCTCATGGAGGCCGGGGCGAAGCCCGGCTCGACCGTCTACATCGCCGGCGCCGGACCTGTGGGACGCTGTGGCGCCGCGGCGGCCCGTCTCCTGGGCGCTTCCTGCATCATCGTCGGTGACTACCATCAGGACCGGCTGGACCTGGTGAAGAACAACGGCTGCGAGACCATCGACCTGAACCAGGACGTGCCGCTGACCGATCAGATCGAGGCCATCCTCGGTGAACCCATGGTGGACTGCGCCGTCGACTACGTCGGCAACGAAGCCCACGGGATCGGCCGCGAGGCCGAGGACATGAGCCCGGCCCACGCCATCAACCAGGTCATGGACGCCACCCGCGCAGGCGGCGCCACCGGCATCGTCGGCGTCTACGGCCCCGACCCGCTGGCCTCCTCCAAGGCCGAGCAGGAGGGCACCTACCCGCTCGACTTCGGCAAGGCGTGGATCAAGTCGCCTCGGATCTCGGGCGGCCAGGCCCCGATCATGCACTACAACCGTGAGCTGATGATGTCGATCCTGTGGGACCGCATGCCCTACCTCAGCGACATGCTCAACACCCAGGTCATCAGCCTCGACGAGGCCCCCGACGCCTACGCGAAGTTCGATACCGGTGTCTCGGAGAAGTTCATCATCGATCCCCACGGCATGATCCCCGCCTGATCCCGGGCCGTCATGCACCCGGCCCGCGATCGTCGCTCCAGCTGCGGTCGCGGGCCGGCTCTGTGCACGGATCCTTCGCCGATCCCGTCCTGGTCGATGCCCGGGGCGGGCCTGGCGCCGGTGGGGCCGGCATGCCGGAGCTCAGCGGCGGTGACGAGTGCGTAGGGGGTGTGATCGGGGGAGACGGGGGCAGGTCGCTGCAACGCTCCTGACGCCCCTCACCTCCCGATTCGGATCGCCTCGCGGGGCGAGGGGGGACGATCACTGGTGCCAGGGCCGTCGGCTCGCGCACGTCGCGGAGGGACCGGTGTCACCGGCGCCGGTCCTGGCGGGCAGCTCCAGCGGGGGTGTCACGCGGACGAGCGCCGGTCCACCACGGGGCCGGCGCGGAGAAGGTCCGAGGGGACCGCAGCGACATCGCCCACGGCGGGGCCGTCGGGATGCGCCGCGGCGCCGCCCGGCATGTGGCGCTCTGCGCCACGCGGTGATCGTCTGCGGCATCAGTCCACCGCATCCGGTGGGAGGGGACAGGGTCCGGTCGTGCCGTCCCCTGCCCCCTCACCACGGGATGCGGTGGGCGGTGGTCACCGGATGGCGGAGCGGATGGCGGCGGCCGCGGCGGCGACGTCCGATGCGCTGTAGATGGCGCTGCCCGCGACGGCCACGTCTGCTCCCGCCCGCTGGACGGCCTCGACCGAGTCCGCACTGACGCCGCCGGCGACGGAGAACGGGACCTCGGCGGCCTCGCCGGCGGCGAGCAGGGCGTCGAGGCTGTAGCCGTCCTCCGCCTGCTCGTCGAGGCCGGCGTGCATCTCCACGAAGACGGCGCCGAGGGCGACGACCTCTCGGGCCCGTGCGGCCTTGTCGGACACGCCGATCAGATCGACGACGACGCCCTTGCCGTGCTTGGTCGCCGCGGCGACCGCGCCGGCGATCGTGCTGTCACCGGCGACGCCGAGCACGGTGACCAGATCCGCTCCGGCAGTGAAGGCGATGTCAGCTTCCAGCTCGCCGGCATCCATGGTCTTGAGATCGGCGAAGACGGTCTTGTCGGGGTGGGCGGCCTTGACCGCCGTGATCGCCGCGAGGCCCTCGCTCTTGATCAGAGGGGTGCCGAGCTCGAGGATGTCGACGTGAGGTGCGGCCTTCGCGGCGAGGTCGAGGGCGGACTCGGTGGTCAGGGTGTCCATGGCGAACTGCAGTCGCATGTCAGGGTGTCTCTTTCTCGTGGTGGGGTCGATGATGGAACGGGGAAGAAAGGTCATTCGAGGTTGGCATGGCGAGGCCAGAGCGCGTCCGCGCTCTGACCGCTCTTCTGCCACAGGACGTCGAAGAGAGCGTCGCCGACGAGGACGAGGAGCTGCTCGAAGAGGCTGCCGGCGTACTGGGCCGACTGCTGCTCGGACCGGTCTGTCTTCGTCGCCGCACGGATGACCAGGACGGCGTGGGACAGCTGAGCAAGCGGTGACTCGGGGTCGGTCGTGATCCCGATGACGCGGGCACCGACGGATCTCGCCGTCTCAGCCGCGCTCACCACCCCCGAGGTCGTGCCGGAGCCGCTGGCGGTCAGCAGCAGATCGCCCTCTCCGATCGCCGGGGTCGTCGTCTCACCGACGACGTGGACCTCCAGCCCGAGGTGCATGAGGCGCATGGCCGTCATCCGCAGCGCGAGCCCGGAGCGTCCGGCGCCGTGGACGAAGACCCGCCGGGCGTCCGCTGTCAGCTCGACGGCGGCCGCGAGCGCGGGCGCGTCGGGAAGGGCAGCTGCCCCCTCGATCTCGTTGACGATCCGCGTCAGCGAATCCTGGATGCCTCGTTCTTCCATGCCGACCATCCTGGGCCGGTCCGCCGTGGTCCACTGCTGCCCGATGAGCGGGGTGCCCCGTTCGATCGGGTGGGCCTCCCAGGTCGGGCTAGAGTAGCGGAGTGAGCGACCTCCCGACCCCGCTGGAACGTGCCCGCTCCCTGTCGAGGGACCGTGCCCTGACCGAGCAGGCTGATCAACATGCGATCACCCTCGAATCGATCCTCGCCGTGCTCCGCTCCGGCCGACTCGCGGATGCGGCCGCGCGCAGGGAGGCCACGGAGATCGCCTCCTCCGCGCTCATCCGTGCTCGTTCGGTCCATGAGCAGCAGGACAGCGTGCTCGAGCCGGTAGCCGAGGCATTCTCGCGCCTGCGCACCGAACTGCGTCCTCTGATCCGCTCCGGGCCGCTGCAGGTCCAGTTCGCAGAGCCTCCTGCGCGAGGACGGGCGCTGCCGGGCCCGGTCGCTCGGGAAGCCCGCGCCATCTCCCGCACAGCAGTGCTCTCGCTCATGGACCGCGCGGACGCTGCACGCGCCCGGATCGGCTGGGACTGCGATGGCCGCAACCTGCTGATGGAGGTCCGTGACGACGGGGGAATCGCGGTGACGGCGCACGACGACACACTGCGTCCGATCGTGGAGCGAGTGGCGGCGCTCGACGGAACCATGGACGTGGAGACGACCCCGGGCTGGGGGACGACGCTGCGGATCGAGATCCCGCTGGATCCACCCAGCGCAGCGCTCACCGTGGAGGGCGCCGAGGAACTCACCGACCGCGAGAAGCAGGTGCTGCGCCTGGTCGCGACCGGGATCTCGAACCAGCGCATCGGCGACCAGCTCGGGATCACGGCCAACACCGTGAAGTACCACGTGGCCAACTTGCTGCGGAAATACGGCGCCCGCACGCGCGCCGAGCTCGCAAGCATCGCTCACTCCCATGATGCGCACTCTCCGAGCGCCCGGACTCGATAGCGGGCCTCGGTCCGGAGGTCGGCAGCGGTGTCGCACCCACTGCGCGGCGAGGCTCATGGCCGTGACCTCGAAGAGCTGGTGGCCGGCGGTGAAGGCGATGCCGCACGCCGTCCAGGACCAGCCCGACGCGAAACCGGTGAACGCGCAGCTGTGACTGATACGCGCCGGCACGGCCCACGTCCCACCGTGTTCCGGGTTCGCGGATCGGCCTCAGGCCCTCGCCGCCTGGGTGCGGCCCCCGCGACGGCTGGATTCCAGCATCTCGGTCAGTGAGCGCGCGTCATAGCTGCCCACCATCCGACAACCATCGATGAAGAACGTCGGGGTCATCTTGGCGCCGCTCGCCTCCGCGCTCGCGATGTCCCGCTGCACCCTCGCAGCAACCTCGTCGCTGTCGAGATCCTCGATGAACGCCTCGACATCGAGGCCCAGCTCAGCCGCGTAGCCGATGAGATCCTCCCTCTCCAGCGCGTCCTGCCGGGTGAACACGAAGTCGAGCCACGGCCAGAACATCCCCTGCTTCGCGGCCGCCTCGGCGGCCCGTGCGGCGAGGGGGCCGTGAGGATGGTGAGGCAGATGCCGCACGACGTAGCGCAGATCATCACCGAAGCGCCCGTGCAGGTCTTCCCATGAGCCAGTGGCGTGCGCGCAGTACTCGCACTCGAAGTCCACGAACTCCACGAGGGTGAGCCGGGCGTCCTCCGGTCCGCGGATGTGATCCACCTCGGGGTCCACCGGAGAGTCGAGCGTCATCGGGAGATCCGCCGTCTCCTCTCCCCACCGACGGGCCGCGACCTTGAAGATCGACCAGCCCAGAACAGTGGCGAGCACCATCGCCACGAGCACGCCCAGCGTCGCCTGGCGCCCCAGATCCGAGGAGGAGTCGAAAGCGAGGCTGATGACCAGCAGCGACACGGTGAAACCGATGCCCGAAAGTGCTGCCCCGCCGAACACGCTGCCCATTCCGACCCCCTCCGGCAGTCGGCCCGCCCCCATCCGAACGGCGAGGAGCGTCGCGATCCCGATTCCGAGGAGCTTGCCGAGCACGAGCCCCGCGATGACGCCCCACGTCACAGGCGAGCCCAGCGAGTCGGCGACCACCCCGCCGCCCAGGTCGACCCCGGCATTGGCCAGAGCGAAGATCGGCACGACCAGCAACGCCGTGGGGAGACGGAGGTACTCGTACAACCGCTCGTTGACCGACACGCCCTTGGACAGCCCCCGACCGACGGCACGCGCCGAGGAAGCGCTCGGGGATTGCCAGAAGTCGCGGAACAGCTGCCGGGCGGCGACCACCTCCTGCCGTTGCGTCGGGTAGGCGGGGATCAGAAGGCCGGCGATCATGCCCGTCAGCGAGGCGTGGATGCCGGAGGACAGAGTCGCCAGCCACATTACGATGACGATCCCCACGTACGGAGCGGCGCTCCACTGCCGGGAACGGCCCACCAGCCACAGGGCGACGAGGCAGCCGAGAGCGACCAGCAGCGGGACGGGTCGGATCTCGTCGCTGTAGAACACCCCGATGATCGACACCGCAAGGAAGTCGTCGACCACCGTGAGGGTCAGGAGGAAGACGCGCAGCTGCCCGGAGAGCCGGGGGCCGACGATCGCGAGGGCACCGAGCATGAACGCCGTGTCCGTTCCGACGACCGCCCCCCACCCGCGAAGCCCCTCGCCACCGGACGCGCCGACGACCAGGACGTACACCAGCGCGGGCAACGCCACACCCGCGACGCCCGCGATCGCCGCCAGTCGGGCGCGACTGCTGTCCCGCAGAGCCCCGTGTGCGAACTCCTGGCGCACCTCGAGACCCACGACGAAGAAGAACACGACCATCAGTCCGTCGTTGATCCAGTGGTGCAGATCCAGGTGCAGGCCGAACGGGCCGACGTCGATCCCGACGCTCTGCTGCCACAGCTCGACATAGGAAGAGGACAGCGGCGAGTTCGCCCAGAGGAGAGCGAAGGCCGTGACGACGATGAGCAGGACGGCCGAGCCCGACTCCGTGCGGAGTCTTCCGGCTATTCCGCGCGAGGGCGAGGTGGAGTGGGGCACGGCGCGATTCTGCCTGAACGTGCTGGCCGGCGCCACTGGGTCGGAGCGGCTCCGATGCCGCTGCTGTTCGGGTCCGAGGGGGTGGACGGGCGGCAGCGGGAGATCGATCCCCAGCTGCGCGTGAGGTGCGTGCGGCTGGTGCAAGAGCTCCCGCGGGAGTTCCTCTCACACCTCGCCGCAGCGGTCGCGACCGCTCGGCAGGACGGCGTCCCGTGGGGCCCGTGCGGCGCTGTCCGGCGCAGGACGATGTCGACCACGGGGCTCGTCCGGGGGTCACCAGCGCAGGGACTGCCGAGGTCAAGCGATGGAAGGCTGAGAACGAGCAGCTGTGCGAGGACCAGGAGACGCTCCGCCCGGCCTCAGTTCTCTGCGCGGCGAGCTCGACCCGCGCAACCAGCGATCCTGGCCTTCGGCGACGTGATGAGAGGCGAGGGCTGCGCGGAGCTGCCGGGCCTGGAGGCGTCGGGCCCGTATCGCAGCCCGCACCGTCATCGATGCCCTGGTTCAAGACAGGATCCGCGATCCAGTCACGCCAGTGACAGATCGGTGAGATCACTGCCACCTTGTCGAGAACCTACGGATGTGGTGTAGGTTCTCGCGCGATCTATCAGGCGCCCGTCGCCCTGACCAGCGGCGCGGCCTCCGCGTCGTCCTCGCCGTTTCTCAGGAAACTGTCCAGATCCTCGCGCGGACGTATTCGTGCACGCGGCTATCCCAACGATGACTGTCTTCGCGGGTCCAGGGCCCTGCTGATTGCTGCGATGAATCGGGGTAGCACGTCGGGATCTGTGGCGGCATGCACCGGGTTGAGTTCTCCGATGGACAGGACCCGACAGTCCGGCTGATCCCACAGGCCGGCGAGGGCGTGCTCGAGCTGCTCGATCGTGGGACCGCTGTTGCGGCCGTTCACGTTCTCCGCGAGGGGAGCGTCGATGAAGTCGAGGACGTCGACGTCGAGGTGGACGGCGAAGTTTCCTGGCAGGACGGCATTCCCGGACGAGACTGCGGCACGGTACGGCGCGTCCACGAGATCGGCTTGCGGTACCACGTGCAGCCCGAGCTGCTCGACGCAGGACAGCTCCCAATCCGTGGCCTGCGTCGCGTCTATGCCGAGGAAGGACAGCCGGGCCTGCCGCAAGAGCGGGCGGGGTCCGAGGACGTCAACCAGTGCAGGGGCAGAACCTTCTAGGTCCAAGGCGTGGGCCAACCCCATCCAGTCCAGGGCGCCTTCGGTGGTGCTGGCAGGCGTATTGAGGTCGAAGTGGCGGTCGATGTAGACGAGTCCCGGTTCAACCCCGTTTCGCTGCAGCGCGGCGCATGTCCCGAGCGCGATGGTGCAGTTCCCGCCCAGGACAAGGAGCCGCTCCTCCGTGCTGAGCAGAGGGGCAGTGGCTGTGATGAGTTCCTGGATCGACTGCACGACTTCGGGCAGATTCTGGGCGAAGGGTCGTTCACGGTCTGGCGTCCATGCCAGTTCTGTCAGGTCGCCGTGGTCGCGGACATCGTTGCCTGCTTCGGTGAGCGCCTCGATCAAGCCGGCTGCCCGCAGCGCCGCCGGCGCCTGCTCCTGGCCGGCAGAGTAGCTGCCCGCGCTGTGGGGAACGCCGATCACATTTAGCACTGTCATCAGATCTCCGTTTCGGCTCGGCTATGGACGGCACTGCACTTGTCGCGCCCCGCACGGACTCTGCCGTCGACCGGCACGACGGTCGGCGGGTCACGGATTCATCCTGCCCGCTCGTCCGGACGATGTGGGAGATTCGTTGAGTCGTTGGCCGACGGCGATGGTCCCGGCGCTGGCGGCGCCGACGCAGCCGAGTGCGAGCCACTGCAGGGCGTCCAGGTGCTCGGCCAGGATGATCGTGCCGGCAAGTCCTGCCGCAGCGGGCTCGAGGCTCTGGAGGATTCCGACGATCCGCGGTGGGATGCGGCGCAGGGCCATGAGCTCGAGCGAATACGGTATGACCGCCGCCAGAACTGCTACGACCAGCCCGATGGCCAGCACCCGGGGGTCGAGCAGGGAGGCTCCGTTTTCGGCGATGCCGATAGGAACTGTCAGGACAGCAGCCCAAGTGACCGCCCACACCAACGGAGCAGCCGTCACATTTCCGGCTCCGGCACTCCGACTCAGCAGTAGGTAGGCAGCCATCGCCGCTCCGGAAGTCAGCGCCAGCAGGATGCCCGGCAGTGCGTACCATTCGCCTTCCGGGGAATGGAACAGCCAGACGCCAAACCCCGCGAGAGCGGCGAAGCCTACGTCCGACAGGCGGCGAGACGTGAGCAGGGCGAGAGCGATGGGCCCGAGCAGCTGCAGGGAAGTCGCCAGTCCGAGCGGCAGATATTGCATCGCCGGGTAGACCAGGTTCATGCCGGCGATCGCCGTGCCGAAACCGAGCACCAGGGCCACGTTCAAGCGTCCGCGCGGAAGTGAAGGGCGGAAGATCAGCAGCAGGACGATTGCGGCCAGTCCGAGCCGCAAGGCGACCACTCCACCGGATCCGATAGGCCCGAAGAGGCTCTTGCCGATCGCCTGGCCGAACTGAACGCTCAGCACGCTGCACAACACCAACGACGGAGCGGGAAATCTGGTCATGCACCCAGTCTGGAGAGCATGATCCGTGCAGGTCCAGCGATCCTTTATGGATGAAATCGTCTAGAATCGCTACATGATCGATCTCCGCAGACTGCGCGCACTCGCGGCGGTGGACGAGCACGGGACTGTCAGGGCGGCGGCGAAAGCCCTCGACTTCACACCTTCGGCCGTGTCCCAGCAGATCGGCCAACTCGCCCGCGACGTCGACGCTGAACTCCTCGAGCGCCGGGGACGACGCGTCCACCTCACACCGGCGGCGCACATCCTGCTCGCGCATGCGGGCACCATCCAGGCGCAGTGGGAACGAGCCAAGGCCGAACTCGGCGCGACCACCGACAGCCTCCGCGGGACCCTCCGCATCTGCGGGGTCTCTTCGGCGATCGCCGCACTCGCCGCTCCCGCCACGACATCACTGCACACAAAACACCCCCACCTGCAGGTCGTACTCCGGGAGGAAGAGAGCGCCGACTGTCATCGCCTGCTGCTGACCGGAGAGGCGGATATCGCGCTGGTCCTGCCGACCCTCGATACACCGCCGCCGACCGACGCGCGCTTTGAGCAGCGGTATGTCCTCGACGATCCACAGGACCTCCTGGTGTCGGTCGGACACCGCCTCGCGGGCGCCGGAAGCGTGCGCCTTGCCGAGGTCGATCACGAGTCCTGGATCGTCAGACGTCATGACAACGACAGCTTCACCCTCCTGTCCGTGGCCTGCGCTGCCGCCGGTTTCACCCCGCATATCGGGCACGAGGCCAAGGAGTGGTACGCCGTTTCAGCTCTCGTCGCCGCTGAACTCGGCGTGTGCCTGTTGCCCCGCATCGTGCCCATCCCCGCCTCGCATCCCGTGGTGCGAGTGCCGCTGAAAGGCCGGCCGGCTCCCACCCGGCAGATCCTGACCAGCATCCGACGTGGCAGCGCGGGCCATCCGTCCATCGGCGCGGGCCTTTCCGCACTCCGCATTGCAGCGGACGACGCACTGCGATCTGCTGACCTCGCGTAGGCCGATGGACCGATGGGATCTTGCAACAAGCGCGTCGCAGAGCACACGGGACGCCAAGTCCGACACGCCGGATCGGGTCGGAAGAACATGCAGCATGCACGCTCCGCGTTCCCATGTCCGAGGCCTGGAGCGGGCCGCGGGGTTCTTCACTGCAACAGAGGGCGCATGAAGGTCCGGTCGTAGCGGAGCACGCAACCGGAACGGTCGCGAATGAGATCCGCCTCGATGAACTCCGGATCGACGCCGAATCGCTCGCGGTATGTCTCGTAGGCGGCTAAGCTCTCGAAACTGAAGAGGGCCTCGGCCTGGTCACTGGCACCTTCGGCGGGCAGAAAGTAGCCGTGATGAGTGCCGCCGTGCTTGGTGACGAGACGAATCCACTCTCGAGCGAACTCCTCGAAGGCGTTCAGCTCGGTGGGGTCGATGGTGTAGTGGACGACGCAGGTGATCATGCTCCACCCTAAACATTGCTGCCGAGCCTGCACTTCGATCGTCTCGCGAGCCGAACCCCTCAACTCCATGCGGGGGCCAATCCCCATCTTGGAGCACTCCCATGCAGTACGGGAGGTCTGATGGAGGCGTCCTCAATAGACAGCAACTGCCTTGATCACAATGAGGGGACCCGGGATGTCGAGGTCATCCTCACCGATGGGCTGATTCAGTGCGGACCCCAGGCTCAATAAGTCCTTGGTTTTGAAGGTGCGACGGATTGAGCGGCTAAACCCAGCGAGGAACACTTTCTCGAGGGAGTATTGCTTGTCTTGAGGGACTATGTCGTGAACGAGTCCGAAAACTGTTCGGTCGCCTTCGAGGTCGTCGATCGTGCTCTTTGCCAGTAAATCATCTGCCGCGAGCAGGACGATGATTTTTCGGCCTTCCGAATCCTCCTCATCTGTTTCCAGTACGACTGTTCCGCTGCTGGTTGATCCTCCGGCCATTATGGGCATAGCCTCGGGTGGCATCTCTGGTGAACTCATTGCAGCGGGGTTGTTGACCATTACGCGGACGAGTCCCTCGAGTGTGCTCCCGATGTCCGTTGCGGTCGAGACGTTCCAATCTCGGTCGAGCTCGATGAGCTGGCGCTTGAAGGCAGCGCCATCCTGCAGGTCGGACAGCTGGCCGGCCTCCGCCAGGTCGTCAAGCAGGCGGTTGAGCGCACTCGTCGGATGGTCCTTGACTGTTCGCGCTTGGGCAACCTCGAATTCTCTGGAGCCACTACCCCCGGCCTCGACCGTGGGGCCGCCGGGGATTCCCATTCTCAGACCCGCGTTAGCGCCCTTCTTGCCGAGGTCGCGCTCAGAGAGTGATACGTCGGTCATTACTTCGATGTTGTGAAAGTTGGCAAGCGGGACCAATGTCTCGAGATCAAGGTAAATTGGGGATCGGAACAGGCTCAATTGGTTACCTCCAAAGGCGCATCGACGGGGCGGTGATGCTGCTCCGGTCAGTCTATCTAGTTGACTCCCCTCCGCGTCGGAGCTGCGCGCGACGGTTGAGTTGCGATACTGGGGTGTCAGAGCGAGATCCGGTCGTCGTCGAGACCCTCGAGGTGCCAGCGCTCCAGAGTGCGCGCGACTTCGCGGTGCTGGAAGGTATGGGCGGTCGCCGTGGCCAAGGGGTCGTCGCCTCTGAGCGTTGATCGTTCGCGGCGTGCGGCTGGTCGCAGGAGGTCAATCACGCCGTGAATGTCGCGGAGCCAGTGCTCTGCGTTGATCTCGTCGTAGGGGTAGCCATGCTCCGCGACGCATTCGATCACCCAGTCCAGGCGCGGCGGGATCCCGAGGTCGGCCGACAGGAATGCGATTCTTCGCAGGACCTCCCAGTGCCCCTGCTGCGGGAGAGAGCGCATTTCAGAGCTCTTCGAGGAGTGGGAATCCACGCTTGGTAGTCATGGAGGTCGCCACTCCAGCGGCCCGCAGTCGGGATGCCCGGTCAGACGGTGTAGTTCTTCGCCTGCGCGTTCGACCAACTCAGCGACCTGGGCATCATGAGTCCTCGAAGCGTACCGGGCCTCGAGGGGCGCATCGGTGCCGTAGTCGGGGTGGTAGCGGGCGTCGCCTCCGGTGTAGGTCTGCCAGAGGAGCCCCGCCAGGCGATCTCGGTCGACCATGATCCTGGGCGCTGCGTCGGTTTTCATGCTCCGTACGGCCTGTGCGATGAGTGCCGGCTCGGCGGCCCAGCGGCGTGCGGAGTAGTCGATCCGTGGCGGGAAGTCGGCGAGATTGGTCGCGAGGTCCTCGAGTGCCCGCAGGAGCGCGCGCCAGGTGCCGTCGCGTCGCATCCGGGTGACCAGTGCGCTGGGGGTGGTGGCGAATGCCGCTGGTAGTCCCAGTTCGAGGGCGATCAAGGACCAGGCGCGGGTGCTGCCGAGCTTGGCGAGCAGCATCGCGGCTGCGGCGCGGGCCGGGATGTCGTCGTCCTCGATCCAGGGGGTGAGGACCCCGGGCCAGAGAACCTGTGGAATCACCGCCAGCGGGACCTGTCCGGGCCAAGACCTAATCTCCTCTACCCGGCACCGGGGGATCGGTTCGGGGTGGCGGGGCATGGAGGAGGCGAGGCGGAAGGTCAGTTGCGCGGTCGGTGACAGAACGTTCTCCAGTGACCGCAAGCGGATGGCTGCCAGGAGGGGATTGTGCGGGCGGCGCCGGGCTCTCGCGTCGGTCACGATAGGCGTGTGCCGGCCGTTGGGATCGAGCAGTTCGTGACGGTCCGCGATGTCCGCTGCGGCGTGGGCCGTCGGCTGATCGAGGACCTCGAAGGCCAGCCGCGCCGACGACAACAGGCGATCGCGCCCCGTGGCATCAGGCGCGAGGACCTGCGTGATGCTCGATGACTCGTCGATCAGCTCGAAGATCGCATCCAGATGATCGCGAGCAGTCACGCCGAACCCCGCCACCTCCACAGGTTCCAGAGAATGTGCAGCGGCAGCCGCAGCGGAAGTGTGCAGCCTGTCCAACGTGTCAGCCTCCAGGGCGCCCAGTGGGGAGGTAGGGGCCTGACGAAGGTCGTAGCCGCAGCGGTTCCGGCGTCGTCGCGACGGCGGCTGCTGGCCGGCCAGTTGCGGGCAGATCCAGGGCGGAGTCGCTGCGGTCATCCAGATCGATCTGCTGAACGGCACGGCGCCGCACTCAGGACATCGCACGAGCAGCGGTACTTCGTGGGTTGGGCAGGCAGCGGGCGTGCGCCGGCGCCATGACCGGAGCCAAGCTCCTCCGCTCTCGGCCAGGCACTGCGGACAGAACCTGATGGTCGCCGCCGGTAGGCGGCCGATCCGATAGTCCACCGCATACCGCTCGAGCTCGACCTCGAGTGCCTCATGGGGTGACAGCGCTTCATCGGCGGCGTAGGGCTGGGTGCCGAGAGCTGCTGTGAGGGCTTCGGCATGCCGGCGGAGGTAGGTCTCCAGCCGGGGGACGGAGGCGTTGACCTGGGGCAGGCCGAGCGCCGCCAGCGTGGCGGCGGATGTCATGCCGTAGCGGTTGGCCACCCGCCACAGCCACGAGACTGGAAGCTCGTCCGGCAATGGGGCGACCGTGATCGGCCATCGGCTGAGGTCGTAGCCGCCGGCCACGCCCCGCAAGGGCGGTGCCGCGGGTCGGCGCCGATCAGGCCGGGAGGTCGGCGAGGCGTTGGGCTGCATTGTCCGTCAGTGCGGCAGTGATCACCGCGGGGGTGATGGCCTCGACGCCGGTGGTGATCGCGAGGTAGGCGGCGCGGTCGATCAGGTTCATCAACGAGGCAATCCGGCCCTGGGTGCGCCGATGCAGTTCCCGCGCCTGGCTGGTCAGCATGCCGGGCTCTGCGTCGGCGAGGATCAGATGCCGCTCCAATGTCACCAGAAGATCCGTCCACGCGCGGGCGCTGTGACCGTCGCCGAAACTGAATGGTGCGACTGGGCACCGCGTGGTGCGCCGACTTGTCTGCGCATACGCTGCGTCCTCACCCAGAAGTCCCTCGTCGAAGAACTTCTTCGCTTCCAGGTTCACGCCCACGAACAGGAACGTTGCCGGCAGCACGTTGGCGAGACCCTTGAGATGGTTGGAGACTTCCAGGCCGTTCCGATGCCGGAAGTCCACGAAGTGCAGATCGTCGATGACGATCAGCTTCGTCTCGCAGGTGGTCACACAGTCCATGGCCAACGAGGTCAGCTGGGTGCGGGTCGACCTCGATGCCGCGGGATGACCGTAGAACTCCAGCAGCTGTTGGTTCAGGCCCTTCAGCGTCACCCCCGCGTTCAGGGGCACGAAAGCCACGGGCAGTCGCTGGCTGCCGTCTGGGGTCTCGGGGGAGTGGCGACGGTACTCGCGTCGGTGGACTTCCCGCGCGAACCGCGTGGCGATCGTGGTCTTGCCCAGGCCCGGTTCGGCATCGATCACCGCCGCTCCCCGCAGCTTGTCGCCATCGCGCCGATTCGAGGCCATGACCTGGTCCAGCACATCGAACGCCCGCGATAGCTGCTGCGTCTTGATCGTCGCCGGGTTCGCGTTCCACACGCACCGCGCCTCGTTGTAGTCCGCCAACGCCTCCGCGTGCAGCGCGCGCATTTCGGCGCGGTTGAGCACCTCGAACCGCGGCCGGGAGCCGGCGTTGACGAACGCATCCCAGCCCTCCTTACGGGACAGCTGGTACGGCACCGTGTCATACCGGTGCAGCCACTGCGCCCACGGATTCCCGCTCACTCGTCGAACACCTCCAATCCGTCTGCCTCCGGGTGCTGCGCGTAGTACTGCTCGAACACGTCGAGATCGTCCGCGACCTGTGCTTGGGCACGGCGGCGTTCGAGATGGGCAGCCAGGTCGATCACCGACGGCACGTCTCCGGCAGCCGTCTCGACGTTGTCCGTGGCGGGTTGGGTGGCGAGGCGGCGGGCAAGGTTCTTTTCGCGGCGGCTGGTGACCGTGCCCTTGCTGTAGCGCTCCAGCAGGACATCGAGCGCGGCGCCGGCATCGACATGCCGGTCACTCTGCCGGCTGAGCTTTCGGGTGTAGGCCGCGGCTTCGGAACTGAGCGGTGCGTCCAGGCCGGACGCGTGCTCCCACACCAGGTCGTGCCAGGTCCGGGTGTCGGGGTCCTGGAAGTAGACGGTGCGCACGTCGTCGCGATCAACCATGATCGGCCACTTGCCAGCATGCGCGCCTCCATGGTGTGACCGGGCGCCGCGGTGGAGATTGAGAGCCGGCCCGTCGTAGCGGCGCCCGTCGATCTCGACGCCGTAGTGCTGGATCGACCGCCAGGCGACGTCCAGGAACTCCATCCGCAAATCATCGCTGGCGGGGAGTCGCAGTACCCCGGCCGTGGCCATGCCGCGAGCGAACATCTCCGCCGGCGACAGCTCCACCCTCGGCAGCAGCGGGTCACACAGACCCCGGTGCGGGGTGTGGTGGTAGATCCCGACCCATTCTCGGAGGATCGCTTCCAACTCGGGCACGTAGTAGAACGCCTTGTCCTCGATGTCCTTGCCGCGGGAGTAGATGTCCGGGCCCTTGTAAGCGGCCAGGTGCTCCAGCAGCTGCTGACGCAAGGTGCGGAAGAACCGCTCGATCGTGGGCTTGTCCGTCGGCTTGTGAGGGATCGCGGGCTGAATGTTGATCCCCAGCCGCTGGCACACCGCTCGAGTGCGCTGAGATAGATAGACCTTGCCGTGATCGACCACAATCGTGTCCGGCAACGCACCCGTCTCCTGCGCCAGAAGCGTCTCCGGCACCCCGACGTACGGTGCCGGGATGTCCTCGCCGCTCGGCGGGCCCCAGCGCTGCGGGGTGACCACCTGGAACATCACCGCTGCGACGTCCTGCGCCGTGGTCGAGATCGGACGGAGGATGAGTCCCAGGATGCATCGCGAGTACAGGTCCATCGCCACCGTCAGCTCCGTATTGACCCACCGGCCCGTGAGCGGCTCCATCGCGAACACGTCCAGCGGGGTGGTGTCGAGGACGACGTACTGGCCCGGCCGATCCGCCCGCAGTCGACCCAGCACACCCCCAGGACGCTCGGCCACCGAGCGCCGCTGCTTCGCCGCCCCGAACGTGTACCGACCCTTGTCCAACTCACGAAGGCGGCGGTAGGCCACAGCCCGAGAAGGAGGAGTGCCCTGTGGGTTTCGACCGATGTAGAGCGCGTTCGTCTTGTTCAGCACGGACTTCATCGACGGATTGGACTGGTCTCGGTAGCTGTCGAGTGCCTCTCGGCATGCCGAGTCCCACTCCGGGTCCACCGCCGGTCGGTGCGGTTGGAGGAGTCGGGTGTCGACGAGTCCGATGATTCCCAGTTCTGCGTAGCGCAGGCCGCGGCGGTAGGCCGTGCGCACCGAGATGCCGAGTGCGTCGGCCGCGGCTTCGTACCTGTCGTTCACGGAATACTCGGAGGTCGCGAGGACGAGCTCGTCGAAAACCTTCGCCGTCCGGTACATGTCGTCGCGCTGCGTGGTGCTCAGGGAAGCGAGCACGACGGCGTCAAGCTCGGCGCGAGCGTCTTGAACGGTGGGAAGATCTAGTGATTCGGCGATGCCGACCAGCGAGGGTGCGTGGACCTTCTTGAACTGGTCTCCAGCGCGAAGCAGAGCATTCGGTCCATCGAGCTCGACCACGGTCCAGGCCGCGCCCTCGTACCAGAGCCGCGCCCCTACCGATGTATCCAGGCTCTCGGCGCTCACACCTTCGCCTCCGATGTCGCCTGGAGGATCGTCTCGCTACCCAAAGGGCGGCGGAGGTCGACCGAGACTTCGCCGGACCATACGAGCGCGAAGATGGCGACCCGCCATGCCGATTCATCGCAGGTCAACGGTTTCCGGGCAAGAGCCTTGCCCAGCGTGATCCCCGCTTCGCCCAACCTTGCCCGCGCCTCGGCGAGGTCCTCCTCGGGCAGCCGGTCGCGACGGCGGCCGAGCGCGAAGAGCTTCAGATTGCGAAGCAAGATGGGGTCGCCGCCGGTGAAGACCTCGTAGGACCAGCCTTTGCTGCGGCACAGTGCTTGCGTCCACTCGAACTGAGCGCGGACCCGTGGCTTCGCAAGGAACGCAGCGGGCTTGACGTCGACCACCGTGACCGAACGGTCCGAGTGGACCAGTAGCAGGTCAGGCACGTGCGCACGGAGGCCACCACTGTCGCGCCCCGCGACCTGGAACGGCTGCGTACAGATCCCCACAGTGCCGAGATCGAAGTCCGCCAGCCATAGTCGATCCAGCTCGAGCAGGCTCTCGTAGACCAGAGTCCGATCATTGGTCGCAGCCCAGAACAGTCCCGGATAGCTCCGCTGACCCCGGTAGGTGGGCGGCACCCGTACGGGAAGCCCCTCGATGATCAGATCGGCACGTGCTTGCTCCCACGTCGTCGCGACCTCGTCGCCGGCGACGGTGCAGTACCGCACGGTGGTCCCGTTCGCGCCCACGTCCCCATCGTCGCCTACTGACAGATCGATGAGACTACTGACACGCCACTGACAGACCGATGAGATTACTGCCAACTTGCCGAGAACCTACATGTGGCCTCCGTCACGACCTGCTGCACCGGGAATGAACCTGATCGGAGCGGAGTTGAGTCGGGTGCACTCAAGAACGGAGCTGCTGAGATTGACATCGTCGATCTCGGGTTCTCTACTTGAGTCCGTACAGCTCAAGTCTTGCCGTCGGCCGCTGGTCGGCAGCGAAGATCCCGTGCGGCGCATCCGTCGCAGAAAGGCAGGCACCCATGTCCCGTGTCGTCGGAATCGATCTCGGCACCACCAACTCCGCCGTCGCCGTCCTCGAGGGCGGCCAGCCCACCGTCATCGCGAACGCCGAGGGCTCCCGCACCACCCCGTCGGTGGTCGCCTTCTCCAAGCAGGGCGAGGTGCTCGTCGGCGAGGTCGCCAAGCGCCAGGCCGTCACCAACGTCGACCGCACCATCTCCTCCGTCAAGCGCCACATGGGCACCGACTGGACCCAGGAGATCGACGGCAAGAAGTACACCCCGCAGGAGATCTCGGCCCGCACCCTCGGCAAGCTCAAGAAGGACGCCGAGTCCTACCTGGGCGAGTCCGTGACCGACGCGGTGATCACCGTCCCGGCCTACTTCTCGGACTCCGAGCGTCAGGCCACCAAGGACGCCGGCACGATCGCGGGTCTGAACGTCCTGCGCATCATCAACGAGCCCACCGCCGCGGCCCTCGCCTACGGCCTCGAGAAGGGCAACGACGACGAGCAGATCCTCGTCTTCGACCTCGGCGGCGGCACCTTCGACGTCTCCCTGCTCGAGGTGAGCAAGGACGAGGAGGGCTCGACCATCCAGGTCCAGGCCACCGCCGGCGACAACCGCCTCGGCGGCGACGACTGGGACCAGAAGATCGTCGACTGGCTGATCTCGCAGGTGAAGAACAAGGAGGGCGTGGACCTGGGCAAGGACCGCATCGCCCTGCAGCGTCTCAAGGAGGCCGCCGAGCAGGCGAAGAAGGAGCTCAGCTCCTCCACCTCCACCACCCTCTCCCTGCAGTACCTCTCGATGACCGAGAACGGCCCGCTGCACCTGGACGAGAAGCTGACCCGCGCGCAGTTCGAGGACATGACCTCCGATCTGCTCGAGCGCACCAAGGCCCCCTTCCACCAGGTCATCAAGGACGCCGGCATCAAGGTCTCCGACATCGACCACGTGGTCCTCGTGGGCGGCTCGACCCGCATGCCCGCGGTGACCGAGGTCGTCAAGGAGCTCACCGGCGGCAAGGAGCCCAACAAGTCCGTGAACCCGGACGAGGTCGTCGCCGTCGGCGCCGCTCTCCAGGCCGCGGTCATCAAGGGCGAGCGCAAGGACGTCCTGCTCATGGACGTCACCCCGCTCTCCCTGGGCATCGAGACCAAGGGCGGCGTGATGACCAAGCTCATCGAGCGCAACGCGGCCATCCCGACCAAGACCTCCGAGGTCTTCTCGACCGCCGAGGACAACCAGCCCTCCGTCGCGATCCAGGTCTTCCAGGGCGAGCGCCAGTTCACCCGGGACAACAAGATGCTCGGCACCTTCGAGCTGACCGGCATCGCCCCGGCCCCGCGCGGCATCCCGCAGATCGAGGTCACCTTCGACATCGACTCCAACGGCATCGTGCACGTGACCGCGAAGGACCGCGGCACCGGCAACGAGCAGTCCATCCAGATCACCGGCGGCTCCGCCCTGTCCGACGAGGACATCGACCGCATGGTGAAGGACGCCGAGGCCCACGCCGCCGAGGACGAGGAGCGCCGCAAGAACGCCGACGCCCGCAACACCCTCGAGCAGCTCGTCTACCAGGGCGAGAAGCTGCTGAAGGACAACGAGGAGAAGATCTCCGACGGCGACAGGACGAAGGCCGAGGACGCCATCAAGGAGGCGAAGGACGAGCTGGCCAAGGAGGACGCCTCCACCGAGGACCTCGAGACCAAGCGCGACGCGCTGAACGAGGCGCTCCAGGCCGTCGGCACCGCGATCTACTCCCAGGCCCAGGAGGGCGCCGAGGGCGCTCCCGAGGGCACCGAGGCGCCGTCGTCCGATGACGACGACGTGGTCGACGCCGAGATCGTGGACGAGGACGAGGAGAACAAGTGATGACCGAGAACCAGAGCCACCCCGACGACGCTCAGCGCCCTGAGGGCGAGCCGCGGTTCTCCTTCACCGACAAGCGGAAGGTGAACCCGGAGGACGGCACGGTCCGTCCCTCCGGGGACGCCCCCGCCTCCGAGGGGCAGGGCTCCCAGGAGCCGGTCGACCCGATCGACGCCGAGGCGGCGACGCTCTTCGAGCAGGCCGCCTCGGGCCAGGGCGGGGACTCCGCCCCGGCCGACGCCGGGCGGGTCGCCGAGCTCGAGGGCCAGGTCACCGCGCTCACCGAGCAGCTCAAGCGCGAGCAGGCTGAGTACGTCAACTCGCGCCGCCGGATCGAGGCCTCCGCCGAGGTGAGCAAGGAGGCGGCCGTGGGCCGCGTCCTGGCCGCCCTGATCCCGGTGCTCGACGACGTGGAGCTGGGCCGCCAGCACGGCGACATCGCCGAGGGAACGCCCTTCCACTCGATCGCGCAGAAGCTGGAGGAGATCCTCGGCTCCCACGGCCTGAAGCGCTTCGGCGCGGTGGGTGAGGAGTTCGACCCGAACCTCCACGAGGCCCTCATGCACGAGGACGCCGACGACGTCGAGACCGCGACGATCTCGCTCGTCATGCAGCCGGGCTATGCGATGAACGATCGCGTGCTGCGCCCCGCCCGGGTCGGGACGCGCGGACCCGCCTGAGAGCAGGCGCCTCCACCACGCCGGGGCGGGGCCCGTCGGTCCCGCCGACGGGCCCCGCCCCGGCTCATTCCCTACGAACACCACGAACCCTACGAACACCACGAACGACGCAGAAGCACCTGAGGCTCCCGGAAGGAGACGCTGATGTCCGGACAGGACTGGCTCGACAAGGACTTCTACGCGGTCCTCGGCGTCTCCAAGGACGCCGACGCGCAGGAGATCAAGAAGGCCTATCGCAAGAAGGCCCGGCAGTACCACCCCGACCGCCACCCCGACGACCCCACGGCGGAGGAGACCTTCAAGGAGATCGGCGAGGCCTACTCGGTCCTCAACGATCCCGAGCAGCGCGAGCAGTACGACGCGATCCGTGCCATGGGCTCCGGCGGCGCGCGCTTCTCCGCCGGGCAGGGCGGTCCCGGGGCGGCCGGCTTCGAGGACATCTTCTCCTCCATGTTCGGCGGCGGCCACGGCGCCCCGCGCGGCTACCCCGCCGGCGGCGGAGGCGGCGCGAGCCCCGATCTCGACGACCTGCTGAAGATGTTCGGCGGCCAGGCCGGCGGCGGCTTCGGCGGCGGGGGACCGGCCGGCTTCCAGCCCGGGCCCTCCAAGGGCCAGGACATCTCGGCCCGCACGAGGATCAGCTTCCGCGACGCGGCGCTGGGCACCGAGATCCGGCTGAACGTCGACGGGAGGACCGTCACCGCCCGCATCCCCGCGGGCGTCCACGACGGGCAGAAGATCCGCCTGCGCGGCAAGGGCCGGCCCGGTCCCGGCGGCGGCCCGGCAGGAGACCTGCTGCTCACGCTGGACGTCGAGGAGCACCCCGTGTGGAGCGCCGACGGCGCGAACCTGAAGATCACGGTGCCCGTCTCCTTCGACGAGGCCGTGCTGGGCACCACCCTGTCCGTCCCGCTGCTGGACGGTGGCACCGTGTCGGTGAAGGTCCCCGCGGGAACCCCGTCCGGCCGTACCCTGCGCGTGCGCGGCAAGGGTCTCGTGACCTCCAAGCGCACCGGCGACCTCCACGTCACCGTCCAGGTCGCAGTCCCCTCGCACGTCGAGGGGAAGGCGAAGAAGGCCGTGGAGGACCTCCGCGAGGCGCTCAAGGGCGAGGACCCGCGCGCCGGGCTCGCCGCGGCCGCCGCCGGCTGACGGGAGCCGAACGGGCCGGACGGAGGTCTCCGGCCGGTCCGGTCGGAGATCGGCGCCGCCCGCCGCCGCGCCCGTCCCGACCCGTCCATCTCCGCATCCCGGAAGGAGCTGTCCGATGGCCCCCTCGTCCCGTCTCGACGAGCGCGCGCCGGTCTTCGCCATCTCGGTCGCTGCCGAGCTCTCCGGCATGCACCCCCAGACCCTGCGCCAGTACGACCGGCTCGGCCTGGTCGTCCCGCAGCGCACCCGCGGCCGGGGACGCCGCTACAGCGCGCGCGACGTGATGCGGCTGCGGGAGATCCAGGCGCTGTCCCAGGAACAGGGCGTCAACCTCGCCGGCATCAAGCGGATCCTCGAGCTGCAGGACGAGGTCCAGACCCTCCAGGACCAGCTGCAGCGCGTGCGCGAGACCCTCGAGTCGATGAGCCCCGCGCAGCGCCGCGTGTTCACCGCCGACCGCGACGGGGAGATCAGCGCTCTGCGCCGCGGCGAGCGTCCCCGCCGCAGCTCCGGCAGCGGCGCGCTCGTCGTCTGGCGGCCCGGCCACCGG
>NZ_KV788731.1:0-31663 GCF_001807385.1 Brachybacterium sp. HMSC06H03
GCCGTCGCCGTCTCCGGCGCGGTGGACCTGGTGCTGGATGCGAGCCGCGAGGCCCGCCTCGCCCGCGGCTCCGCGCTGCTGCCGCGCGTGACCGGGACGGGCTGCCTGCTCGGGGCGCTGACCGCCGCCTGCACCGCCGTCTGGGAGGATCCCTTCGAGGCCGCGCTCGCCGCGACCACCTGGATGGCCCTGGCCGGGGAGCGCGCCGCGTCGCGCGCGACCGGGCCCGGCAGCTTCCGCACGCACCTGCTCGACGCCCTCGACGAGATCGGAGACCTCCCGTGAACGCCCGCCCCCTCGACCTGCGCTGCTATCTCGTCACCTCCGGTACGGGCCCGCGCACCGTCGAGGTCGCCGCCGAGGCCGCGGCGGCCGGGGCCGGGGTCGTGCAGGTGCGGGCGAAGGAGGCGAGCACGCGGGAGCTGCTCGAGCTCGTCCTCGCCGTCGCCGAGGCCGTCCGCACGGCGAACCCGAGCACACGGGTGCTGGTCGACGATCGGGCCGACGTCGCCGCGGCGGCCCGCGCCCGCGGAGCGCACGTGCACGGGGTCCACCTCGGCCAGGACGACCTGCCCGTCCCCGACGCCCGCGCCCTGCTCGGCCACGACGCGGTCATCGGACTGACCACCGGCACGCTCGACCTGGTCCGCGACTCCGCCGGAGTCGCCTTCGACCTCGACTATCTCGGCGCCGGCCCCTTCCGCCGCACCCCCACGAAGGACTCCGGGCGGGAGCCGCTGGGCGTGGACGGCTACCCGGCGCTGGTACGGGCGACGATGCTGCCGGTCGTCGCGATCGGGGACGTCACCCCGGCCGACGCCCCGGCGCTGTCCCGCACGGGCGTCGCCGGGCTGGCGCTGGTGCGCGCCGTGATGGAGGCGCCCGACCCCGCCGCGGCGGTGCGCGAGGTGCTCGACGGGATGGGCGGCCGGCCCCGCCCCTGACGAGGCCGTGACAACGCCCGCGCCCCGGCGTAGCGTCGGACCATGACTGCCGATGCTCCCTCCCCCGATGCTGCGACCTCCTTCGACGTGATCGTTCTCGGCGGCGGGGCGGTCGGCGAGAACGTCGCCCAGTACGCGACCGAGGGCACCGACCTCACTGCAGCGATCGTCGAGGGCGAGCTGCTGGGCGGCGAGTGCTCCTACTACGCCTGCATGCCCTCGAAGGCGCTGCTGCGCCCCCTCGCCGTCGCGGACGCCGCCGCGCACCTGCCCGGGATCACCACTCCCGAGGTCGACGCCGAAGCGCTGCTGGCCCGACGCGATACCTGGGTCTCCCACTACTCCGACGAGGGCCAGGTCTCCTGGGCCGAGGGGGCGGGGCTGCACGTGGTGCGCGGGCACGGCCGGCTCGTGGGCGAGCGCGAGGTCGAGGTCGTCGGGGCCGACGGGCGCGCCCCGCAGCGCCTCGTCGCCGAGCGCGCCGTCGTCCTGGCCACCGGATCCGTGCCCAGGATCCCCGCGCAGCTGCGGGACCTCGCGCCGTGGACCTCCCGCGATGCGACGGGCGTGGTGGAGGTGCCGGACGAGCTGGTGATCGTCGGCGGCGGCGTGGTCGCGGTCGAGGCCGCGACCTGGATGGCCGCGCTCGGCTCCCGGGTCACGATGCTGGCGCGCGGGGACGCGCTGCTGCGAGGACTGGAGCCCTTCGCCGGCCGCCACGTGCTCGAAGCGCTGCGCGGCCTCGGCGTCGACGTGCGACTCGGGGCCTCCGTGCTGTCCGGATCGCGCGAGGACGCCCGGGAGACGGGACTGGGACGAGTGCACGGCGGCCGGGTGCGGCTCGAGGCCGAGTCCGACGGCCGTAGCGACACCCTCGAGGCCGACGAGGTCCTCGTCGCGACCGGGCGCCGCCCGCGGCTGGACGACGTGGGCCTCGAGACCGTCGGCCTGTCCCCCGAGGACGTCACCGGCGGCGGGACGCTGCCGGACTGGCTGCACGCGGTGGGCGATGCGAGCGGGGAGGCGCCGCTGACGCACTGGGGGAAGTACCGCGCCCGCGTGATCGGGCAGCGGATCCTCGCCGCCGCGACCGGGGAGACGGCGGAGCCGGTGCCCGACCAGGTGCCGGTGCCGCAGGTCGTGTTCACGGATCCGCAGGTCGCGGCCGTCGGCCTCACCGAGGCGGAGGCCCGCGAGGCCGGACACCAGGTGGTGACCGCACAGGTGCCCTTCGGCGGGGCGGCCGGCTCCGCGCTGCTGCGCGACGACGTCGACGGCACCGCGCAGATCGTCGTCGACCTGGAGACCCGCACCCTCGTGGGCGCCACCTTCGTCGGCCCCGAGGCCTCCGAGCTGCTGCACGCCGCGACGATCGCGATCGTCGGCGCGGTGCCGGTGCACGTGCTGCGCCATGCGGTGCCGAGCTACCCGGCCGCCTCCGAGCTGTGGCTGCGACTGCTCGAGGAGCTGCCGCGGGAGCTGCGCGCCGGCTGATCCAGACCCGGTGTCGCGGTCTTTCCACATGGTGGCAGCACCGGTGTACTCCCCATGGTTTCCGGTGCACACTGATGTCTCATCGGAGGAGAGGGGCGAGTAGATGACCACGGACATCACACTTCGACTCCTGGGTGCCGCAACGGCCGACGGCGAGATCGCTTTCGAGGACATCTCCGCGATCGCCAAGGCTCTCCAAGAGCTCGCGCTGCGCGTCACTCGCACCTGCGTCCCGTCGCACACCTCCGGGCGCCCTACCGAGCTCGTCAGCGAACTGAGCCGACTCCATCTGCGAGGTATCAGCTCCGGCAGCACGGTGCTGCTCGCCGCTCGCGGCCGCCATGAAGTGCTCGACCTCCCTCATTCGCTCGACGATCTCGTCGACGAGCGACTGTCGGAAGTCGTCGCCGGGCTCGCGGCATCGCGGCGCCCCCAATGGGCGGACCGCGCCGTGGCATCCTCCGTGCTCGATTTCGCCAGGGCATTGCGGCATGCGGCTCCCCGGAGCGAGTTCACGGTCGGCCCTCGCGCACCGATCGCCCTGGACACTCGCGATCTCCGTGTCGAGGTGTGGACCCCTGACGCGGCCGTCGCCTTCGACCCGGTGTCCGTGTCGGGCAAGCTCGAAGCAGTGGACCTGCGACAGAACCGGTTCCGGATCGTCGACGACCTCACGCATCGATTCCGTCTGGAGGACGTGAAGGATGCAGAGACCGTCGCGCCGCTGGTGGGTTCCCGCGTCCTCGCGGAAGGTATCGGCGGTCTCGACGAGTCGGGCACGCTGAGGGTCCTCCATTCGGCGACAGTGACCGCCGCCCCGCTTCCTCCTGCCTGGCTCACACGCGGCGAACAGGATCTCGAGCGCGAGCTCGCGAAGCCCGGGCCGGCCCTTGACGGCGGTCCCGAGCTCGACGACGACGAATTCACTGCCCTGCTCGCCTACCTCGAGAGCTGACGGGTGCCGACAGTGCGGTCTGTCCCGGTCGTCCTCGACACTGATGTGTGGAGCCATCTCTTCGTACGGCACCGGGGGAAGAGCGAGCAGGAGAACCGTTGGCGTGAGCTCCTCCTCGGAAGGACAGTGTGCATATCCGCGCAGACTCGAGCCGAGCTCCTCGCCTGGCCGCTGATCCGTGACTGGGGCGTGAGTCGCCGTCGCTCACTCGAGCAGCAGCTGGACTCCACGGCGACGATCCTGTTCGACGACCTCGTCATCCGCTCCTTCGCGAACCTGACTGCACGCGCACAGGCCGAGGGGCACGCGATCGGGCAGAAGATCCACGTCGCTGATCGGTGGGTCGCCGCCTCTGCATCAGCGTACTCCCTTCCGCTCCTCGCGGTCGACGGGATATATCGCGACGTCCCGGGCCTTGAGCTGTTGTCCTGATCGGCCCGAGATACGTCGCCGAGTCGACCGTCGACGCCGCTCCTCCTTTCGGAGGAGATGACAGATCGCACTGGCGTCCGGTGCGCCGAGTCCGATGGGATGGAGGCCATCAACGTCCACGGCCCCGGGAGGACCATGTTCCAGCGATTGCGCCGACAGCGCCAGCTCGGCCGCGCGAAGCCCGGCGACGGCAGCGCGCTGAAGGACCTGCGCTGGTGGCAGACGCTCACCCGCACCCAGTTCGCCCTGGACCCCGACCACCGGGCGGGTCGCGAGGCGTCGTACATAGTGGACGTGCGCTATCTGGCCACCGAGCTCGAGGGCGGGAGGATCGCCGAGGGCGCGCGGCACGCGCCGATCTCCTTCTACCGCGACGGCCGACAGCTCCACATCGCGAACTCTCCGGTCGCCTTCGAGGTGCCGGGCGGGACGGTCGAGGTCGCGATCAGCGACTACGGCCTCTCCCGGATGCACCTCGTCCCCTCGGACGACGGCCCTGCCAGGAGCCTGCGCCCGCACCCCCGCTCGCTCGAGGGACTGCGCGCCCGCTTCGGCCGGCGCCACCCGGGGGCGAGCCGGGTGCTCGGGGCGCTCGCGATCGTGGTGCTGCTGATCGGGGTGGTGCTGATGCTTCCACAGGCCGCGGAGCTGATCACGAGCATCCCGCCGGTGGCTGAGCGGGTCGGCGCCTTCACCTCGCCGATCCAGCTGCCCGCCTGGTTCAACGTCACGATCACGGTCGCCGGTGTGCTGGCCGCGGTCGAGCGCGCGCTCACACTGCGCAACCACTGGCTGATCGACGCCGATACCACCTGGACCTCGTTCGTGTGACGGTTGGGGCCGGCATGCCCCGACCGCCCCGGCCGAGCGCTCGAGGTCAGCGCCAGGCGCGCCGGGCCGAGGCGCTGACCAGGTCGACCAGCAGCGAGAGCAGCAGCAGGGCCAGCACCGCGGTGAGCATCCCGGCGTGGTCGAAGGAGGCACGCTCGGATTCCAGCACCCGTCCGAGTCCTCCGGCGCCGACCACGCCCACCACCACCGTCTCGCGGATCGCGACCTCCCAGCGGTACAGGCCGTAGGCGGCGAACCGCCCGGTCACGGAGGGGAGCACCCCGTAGGAGAACGTCTGCACGGGTCCGGCACCCAGCAGCTGCAGGGACCTGACCGGCCGGTGGTCCATGGTCTCGAGGGTCTCGGTGAAGAGCCGGCCCAGCACGCCGGCGTTGTAGAGCCCGAGGGCGAGGGCGCCGGGCAGCGGCCCCGGGAGCACCACGAAGAGCAGCAGCAGCGCCCACACCGACGGGGACACCGCTCGGATCGCGAGCAGCACGATCCGACACAGCGCGGCGACCGCGCTCCGCAGCGGCCCGGCCGACGGCCCCGGAGCGCCGAGGAACGCGGCGACCACCCCGATCACTCCGCCGACGAGGATCGCGATCACCGACATCTGCAGGGTCGCCGCGGCGTCCCCGAGCAGATCAGCCCAGGTGGACGGCAGGGTGGGCGGAAGCGCGTCCGCGATCAGCCGTCCGGCCCGCCGCCAGGTCTCCGGCGAGAGCAGCCGTGCCAGGTCCAGGCGGAGGTACAGGACCGAGGCGACGCTCAGCAGGAGCGCCGCCGCGAAGGAGAGCCGCAGGCGGCGGCCGACGGCGACGCCGTCCCCTCGCGACGCAGTCCCGGCCTCCCCCGCCTCGTGCGCTGCGCCTGGACGCCGCAGGCTCGCACTCCAGCGGTCGCACGCCAGCCCCAGCACGATGAGCACCAGGATCAGGGTCCACATGCGTTCGTAGTCCAGGCCGGCGAAGGCGGTGCCGAGCTCGAAGCCGAGCCCTCCCACGCCGATCATCCCCAGGATCACCGCCGAGCGCAGCGCGCAGTCGAAGCGGTAGAAGGCATAGGCGAGCAGATCGCCCCAGATCCTGGGCAACGTTCCGTAGCAGAAGGCCTGCAGGCGACCCGCGCCGGCGGCGATGAGCGAGTCGTGAGGGCAGGGTTCCGTCTCGTCGATGATCTCGGCGAACACCTTCGCCGTGATCGCGCCGAAGGGGATCCCCAACGCCAGCACCCCCACCAGCGGGTCCCTCCCGAGCACCAGCAGCAGGGCGATCCCCCACACCGCCTCATGGATCCCGCGCGGCAGCCCGACGCCGATCCGGGTGAGGAGCCAGCCCGTGCGCCCCCGTCGAGCCCTGGTCACCGGGGCGTCGCGCCACCAGGCCTCGCTCATCAGCACCCCGCCGACCAAGCCGATCACGGTGGCGAGGACGGTGCCCAGCAGGGAGAAGGCGACCGTGACGGCGGCGGCGTCCAGGGTGCGCAGCAGGAAGGCGGGTGAGAGGTCCGGGTGCAGCGCCGCCTCGGCGAACGCTCGCAGCGAGGGCCAGCCCGCGGGGTTCAGGACCGGTGCGCGCCCGATGCCCATCCCCCACAGCGACCACAGCACGAGCACCCCGGCGGCGAGCGCCCACCAGCGTGCGGCGCGCGGGCGATCGCTGCGGAGCGGGCGGGGCGTCGCCGAGGCCGGGACTGGCGCGCCTGGGGAGCCCTCCCTCATGCTCCGAGCCGGTACAGCGCGTCGCGGTGCGCGGCGGTGACCTCGCCGGCGGGCAGGTCGAACACGACCTCCCCACGTCGCAGGCCCACGACGCGGTCGCAGGTCTCCTGAGCGGCCGCGAAGTCGTGGAGGCTTACCAGCAGGGTCCGTGAGTCACTGGCCACGACCTCGGTGAGCAGATCCATGACGACGCGGGCGCGTCCGGGGTCCAGGCTCGCGATCGGTTCGTCGGCCAGCACCAGCGCCGGGTCCTGCACCAGCACCCGCGCCAGGGCGACCCGCTGCTGCTCGCCGCCGGAGAGCCGATCGGTGCGGGCGCCGGCGAGGTCCTCGATGCCCAGGCGACGCATCGCCTCCAGGGCGGGGCCCGGGTCGACCGGCCGCACCAGGGAGGCGAGCGATCGGGCCGTCCCCCATCGTCCGAGGCGACCGGCGCTCACGTTCTGCAGCGCGGTGAGGGGGCCGACGAGGTCCAGCCTCTGGTGGACGGAGCCGATGCGGGAGCGCACCGCACGCAGCCCTCGTCGGGAGGCGGCGGCCAGGTCGACGCCGAGAACCTCCACGGTGCCGACCGCGAGCGGTCGCGCACCGCTGCACAGGCCGAGCAGGGTGCTCTTGCCGGCGCCGCTCGGTCCGACCAGCGCGACCCGCTCCCCCGGTGCGATATCGAGCGTGGCGCTCAGCGCGGGGTCGGCGCCGTAACGGACCTCGACGCCGCGCAGCGCGACGGCCGTCGGTGCGGCCGTCGGTGCGGCGGTCCCCGGCTGGGCGGTTCCCTTCCTGGCGGCTCCCGGCGCGGTGGTTCCCTGCCCGGTGTCGCGGTCCGGTCGCGGGACCCCGTCGGCCGACATCAGCCGATCAGCCCCAGCTCGCGTGCCACCTCTTCGATCTCGGTGTAGTTCGAGGCCTCGGAGGGGATGAGCCTCTCGCAGCCGTACTGCTCGAGGATCGCGGGGCCGGCGTCGGTCTCGTGGAGGGAGAGCATCGCGTCGGCGAGCCGCTGGCCGAAGCCGTCGCCGAAGCGCTCGTCGGCATCGCCTCGCAGCAGCCAGTGGTAGTCGTGATAGGTCGGGGACTCGAGCACTTTGACGACCTTCTCCTCGTCGACGGTGCCGTCCTCGACAGCGCTGTTCCAGACCTGGCTGTTCAGGGCTCCGCCCTGATAGGAGCCGGAGGTGACGAGCTCGAGGGTGATGTCGTGGGAGCCGGAGAAGCCCGCCTCCCCCTCGAAGTCCTCCTCGGAGACCCCCGCCTGGGAGAGGAAGTAGGAGGGCATCAGTCGGCCGGAGGTGGAGGTCTCCGAGCCGAAGGTGAATCGGGTTCCCGCGAAGGCGGTCAGCCCTTTCACGTCGTCGACCGGCGCGAAGCCGGCCTCGGCGTTGGCGATGAAGATGCTGGTGAACACCTCGTCGATGTCGCGCTGGGCGATCACGATCGCGTCCTCGGCCTGCAGCCGGGCCTGCACCCCGGTGAGCCCGCCGTAGAAGACGAGATCGAGATCCCCGGCGGCGAACAGGGAGACGGAGGCCGCGTAGTCGGGCACGGGCACGTACTCCACGTCGAGCCCGAGGACGTCGGCGAGGTGCGCGGCGAGCGACTCCTCCCGTTCGGTGAGGACGTCGGGGTCCTGGTCGGGGATCGCACTGATCCGCAGCGTCCCGCCGCCGCTCCCAGCATCACCCGAGCACCCCGCGACGAGTCCGAGCGGGAGCACGGCGAGCGCGCTGACGACGGCGCGCCGTCCGATCATGGCGATTACCTCCTGGGTCGCAGAATCGCCGCAGGCGTGCGGCGGCTTCCGGTCCATCCTAGGAGGCCCCCACCGGCTGTGCTGGTCGGTCCATGCAGGTCAGCAACGGGTCCGACGGACCGCTCGGGCCCGGACTCGCGCGTCCGCCCGTGCGTCCTACCGCCCGAGTCGGCCGTTCGTGGTCATCGCCCGGGCGGTCTGAGCAGGGCTGCGGGGATCAGGCCTCGGTGCCGGTGTAGAAGCCGTAGGTCGCGTCGGCCCGCTGCTGGGCGACGGCAGGGTCCTCGCCGGAGGCCGCGTGCGCGACGGCCCAGCCGTCGGCCGCACCGCGGTAGAAGGAGCGGCCCTCGTCGGTGCCGGCCCAGGCCTCCGCCTCGGCCGGGGAGAGCGAGCCCTCCACGCCGCCGAGGTGGAGGGACAGGCCCAGCAGGCCGCCGTCCCAGCCCACCCCGGTCGCGCCGGGGCCAGCCACTCCTTCGCCTCGCGCGGGCCGCGGGGCCCTTATGCGACAAGGGAGTCGACGGCGCCGGGTGGCGGGACCGGCCGGCGCAGGGAAGCACGTTCGGCGGCGCCGAGCGGGAGGGCCAGCAGGACAGCGAGTCAGCAGGGCAGCGGGGGCAGCAGGGCCGGGGCACCGGCGGCGCTGGTCACCGTCGCGCCGCGAGCACGAGGGCGCGGTAGGCGAGGCCGACGGCGACGAGCACCAGGCCCGCCACGATCGTGCGACCGGGCAGCGCGGCGACGAGCAGCACGCAGCCGGCGAGGCCGAGCCACTGCATCGCCTTCGGGAAGAGTCGCCACTGCCCGGTCTGGGTGAGCGCGGCGAGGTTCGCGACCGCGTAGTAGAGCAGTACGCCGAAGGACGAGGCGGCGATCGCGACCAGCACGTCGGAGGCGAGCAGCACCAGCAGCACCACCGCGATGCCGGCCGCGGCCTCCGCCCGCTGCGGGACCGAGAAGCGGGGGCTGACGTGCGCGAGCACGGGCGGCAGGTCCCGCTCCCGGGCCATGGCGAGCACGGTGCGGGAGATGCCCGCGACCAGCGCGAGCAGCGCACCGGAGGCCGCAGCGACCGCGCCGATGGTCACGACCACGGCCCAGACCCCGCCCGCGCCGACCGCGTCCAGCGCCGCACGGAAGGGCGCCGGGCCCCAGCCCTGCTCACCGGGCGCCGGTCCCACCAGCACGAGGATCACCGACAGCACCAGGTAGAGCGCGCCGACCGCGGCGAGCGCGAGCAGGATCGCGCGGGGGATGGTGCGGCGCGGCGCGACGACCTCCTCGCCGAGGGTCGCCACCCGGGCGTAGCCGGCGAAGGCGAAGAACATCAGCGCCGCGGCCTGTGCGAGGGCGAGGACGATGCCGAGCGCGCCGCCCTCCCCCGCGCCGGCGACGGCCGCGAGACCGCCGTCCCACAGCCCGGCGGCCTGCCCGGCGAGGGGACCGGGCACCTCCCACAGCCCGGCACCGGCCCCGTCGCCCGCGCCTCCCATCGGCCCGCCCGCCACGACCCCGGCCAGCAGCCGCACCCCGGTCAGCACGAGCGCGGCGAGCGCGACCGTGACCAGCACCCGGGCGAGCGCCGCGGTGCGGGTGATGCCGACGAGGTTCACGGCCGTCAGCGCCACGACCAGGAGCGCCGCGACAGGCCGCTGGAACGGCTCGGGCACGAGATACGCCGCGACGACCAGCGCCATCGCGGCGCAGGAGGCGGTCTTGCCGATCACGAAGCACCAGCCGGCGAGGAACCCCCACCACGGTCCGAGCCGCTCCCGGCCGTAGTGGAAGGTGCCGCCCGCGGCGGGGTGCTGCGCGGCGAGCTGCGCGGTCGAGGTCGCATTGCACAGCGCGACCACGGCGGCGACCAGCACCGCCGCCGGGGCGAGCGATCCGGCGAGGTCCTGGGCGGCGCCGAGGGAGACGAAGGCACCGGCCCCGATCATCGAGGCGAGGCCGATCACCACCGCGTCGCGCAGTCCGAGGCGGCGGGAGAGGGCGGCGGGAGAGGCGCCCGGACTCACAGCCGGTCGAAGCGGTACAGCCAGGCGGCGGTCTCGGCGCGGTCGACGCGGGCGTTCGGGCGGAGCTCGTCCCCGTCCACGATGCCCTCGTCGAGGCCCTCGGCCTGCAGCCACGCGATGGCGTCGGCCTGCCCGTCACCGCTGGGCGACTCCACCGCGGGCGAGCCGGCCGCGGCGTACAGCGCCTCGGCGACCATGCCCCGGCTCAGCGCCGCGCTCGGGCGGAACGCGCCGCCCTTGTTGACGGTGAGCACGCCCTCGGACTCGGCCCACAGCATCGCCTCGTAGTGCGGGTGATCGGCCTTCACGTCCTTGAACGGCGAGCTCGCGGGGACCTCCACCTCGGGACGGCCCGCCATCTCGTACAGGGCCGCGGCGAGGGTGACGCGGTCCGCGGCGCGGGTGGGGCGGAAGGTGCCGTCCTCCCCACCGGGGACGATGCCGCTGCCGGCCGCCCACCTGATCTCGTCGTAGTACGGGTGGTCGGAGCGCACGTCGGTGAAGTCCGGGAGGGTCGGCGCCTCCTCGTACCCGGCGTCCAGGCCCACGATCATCGGGTCGTGGTCGGAGGAGGCGAAGGGGCCCTCCTCGTAGAGGTTCACCGCGTTGTTGTTGTACCGGCCGTACTGGGCCATCACCGACTCGGGGCCGTTGATCTGCCAGTCGGTGGCGCCTGTGACGCGCTCGGCGGCCGACGGGGAGGCGATGACGTGGTCGAGCGAGCCGACCATGCCGCCGAAGCTGTAGGACCAGCCCTCCGGGTCGTGGGTCTCGCCGAGGTTGACGAAGCCCTGCTCGTAGAACGTCTGCAGCGGCTCCTCCTGGGTGTAGGAGTTGAAGTCGCCGCCGTGCAGGACGTCCTCGACGCCGAGCTCGGATGCGGTCTGCTCGCCCCAGGTCAGCAGCGCCTCGGCCTGCTGGAGGCGGGAGGTGCGGGCGTTGCCCTGGACCGGGTCGGCCGGGAGGCCGGAGTCCTCGGCGTCGGCCGAGCCCTTGGACTTGAAGTGGTTGATGGTGAAGAAGAACGGCTCGCCCTCGACCTGCTGGGCACCGTCGCCGTCGATCGGCACGAACACCTGGCCGAGCGGCTCGCGGGCGTTGTCGAAGGCGGGGTCGTCGGCGAGGATCTGCATCTGCCCCTCGGGGCGCACCTCGGCGGGCTTGAAGATGATCGCGTTGGTGATCACGTCCTGGCCGCCGTCCAGACCCTGCGCGGCGTAGGCCTCACCGGTGGGGACGTAGGCCCAGGTGCCCTCGCCGTCCTTCTCGTTCAGCGCGGCGACGAGGGTGGCGGTGGCCTCGTCGGCCTCCTCCCCGAGGCGGGCCGAGTTCTCGATCTCGGTCAGGCCCACCACGTCGGCGCCGGTGCCGGAGATCGCGTCGACGATCTTGGACTGCTGGCGCTCGAGGTCGTCGGCGCCCCACGCGCCGCGCAGGTCGCAGCCTCCGCGCACGGTGGTGCCGTTCCCGTCGATATCGGTGTAGGGCTCGCAGCCGGGGGTGTCCTCGCCGAGGGTGGTGAAGTAGTTCAGCACGTTGAAGGTGCTGACCTGCAGGTCACCGCCGACGGGGTCGGGCGTGTCCTGGCGGGTGTTCTCGAAGTCGACGCCGTCGGTCGAGGCCGACTCCCACGGAGTGGTGGTGTTCAGGCGCCACTGGTCGAAGGAGTAGGCGACCACGACGGGCTCGGTGAAGGAGGGGGTGGCCCCGACCCGGACGGGCTCCTCGGTGGTCAGCCAGCTCATCGGCTGGGCGGGGTTGTTCTGGAAGTTCGTGGTGCGGCCGTCGTCCAGCAGCACCTTGAGCGCATCGCGGCTCTCGTAGTAGGCGGTGGCCTCCGCGCCGGGGCGCATGATGTCACCGGCCTGCTGCAGCGGCTGGTCGCCGATCGCGAGGGCCACCTCGCCGAAGCGGTTGGTGCTGTACACGTCGGTGACGGTGAACTCCTCCGCGCCGGGCAGGTAGAGCATGTGCTCGATGCTCTCGCGCTGCGCCTCCTCGGTGGGGAAGCCGCCGACGAGGGTCGCGGGCTCCACGGGCTCGAGCGCCTGATCGAGCTGCTCGAGGCCCTCGGCGCCGACGGAGATCTGGGTGGAGTCGTAGTACTCGGAGACCCCGCCCGACACGCGCACCGAGTCCCCGATCGCGACCTGGGAGGCGGTCTCCGGGGAGTGCACGAACACGGCGGTGGAGCCGGTGTGCGTGGAGAAGTCCAGCGCACCGCCGGTGCCGCCGGTCTGGATGACGTAGCCGTTCAGGCCGCCGGTCGCGTAGACCGCGGTGACGACGCCCTCGGTGACCACGTTCTTCCCGACCATCGGGCTCTGCGCGCCGGTGCCCTGGATCTCGGCGATGCTCGCCTCGACCGTCTCGCCGGGCTCGCCCGGCTCCTCGGGATCGGTGCCGTCGCCGCCGGAGTTGGTGGGCGTCGGCTCGCCGGCGACGAAGTCGGTGGAGTTCTCGCCGGTCGCGGCGACGCGCGCGACGGAGGTCGCGTTCGTGGTGCGCGGGGCGGGGGCGGTGCCGGAGAAGGTGGTCGCGCCGCCCCAGCCGACGAGGTCGACGACCGCGGGGTCGTCGGCGCAGGCGCTGCCCGTGCAGACCAGGCGGCCCTCGGCGTCGGAGAGGGCGAAGACGCCCTGGGTGCCGGAGACGGCGGTGGTGCCGGTGAGGTCCGGCTCGGGCAGCGCCTCGCTGCCGCCGGCGCCCTTCGCGAGCTGGATCAGGAAGGTGCCGCCGGCGGGGACGGTGCCCTCGAGGGCGAGGACGCCCGACGAGTTGAAGGTGCCGGTCGCGGAGGCGTATTGGAGGGACCAGCCGGCGAGGTCGATCGACTCGTCGGAGGTGTTCACGAGCTCGACGAAGTCGTGGGTGTAGGTCGAGCCGGAGTTGCCGCCGCCGCCGTAGATCTCGTTGATCTGCAGGTCGCCGGGAGCGACGACGGCGGCGTCGGCGGCGGGGGTGAGGCCGGGCAGCGCGGAGGCTCCGAGGGCGAGAGCGGCGACGGCCACCCCGACCTGCGTGAAGCGGATGCGGAGGGCGTCGCCCGTGGTGCGCGGTGACATGCGGTTCTCCTTGGTGGGATTCGCGGGGAGAGGGCGGTGAGACGAGGGGCGGACAGGAGAGGAGGGCCGGATCTTCGAGGAGGCCCGGCCCCTCCGTGGTCAGGAGCTCATCAGCGTCGGCCGACGCGATGTCGAAGAGCGATCGCGCCCGCTCCTGTGAGGGTCAGCGCGCCGGCGATCGCGGCGAGGACGCCCGCGTTCGTGCCGGTGCGGGCGAGGTCGGAGCGGCCGTCAGCGGTGGTGGGGGCGTCGCCGACGGGGTCGCCCGTGGTGGAGCTGCCGGAGGAGCCGCCGGTGCTGGTGGAGCCGCCGGTGCTGGTGCCCTGGCTGTCTTCCGAGTCCTGGTCGTCAGAACCCTGGTCGTCCGCGCCCTGGTCGTCAGAGCCCTGGTCTTCGCGCGCGCCCGGGTCGTCATCCGAGCCCTGGTCGTCGTCCTCGTCGTCACCGGGCGGCGGGGTGGTGGTGTCGTCCCCGTCGTCGCCGTCGCCCGGGGGCGGGGTGGTCGAGCCGTCGTCGTCGCATCCCTCGGTGGCGCCGCCGGTGATCTCGGTGTAGGTGTCGAAGACGATCTCGGTGCCGGTCTCGGGGACGGCGGTGATGGTCAGCGGGACGACGGTGCCCTCGGGGGTGTCCGCCGGGACCTCGCAGTACCAGTCGGTGAGCGTGACCTCTGCGGCGAGGCCGCCCTCGGCCGCCATGGTGTCGGGCTCGTCGGCCTCGGCCGCGGGCTCCGAGGCGGCGGCCGGGCCGTAGGGCGCCTCGAAGGTGCCGTACTCCCCCGCGTCGACGGTCACCGAGGTGATCTCGGGGGCGCCGAGGCTCTGGGACTCGAGTCCGGAGAGGCGCAGCGTCGGGGAGCGCTCGTCATCGCCCTCGAGGAACTGCACGTCGATCTGGCGCTGCGAGTAGTCGGGCTCCAGCTCGGGGTTCGCCTCGAGATAGGAGATGAACGCGTCGCGGTCAAGCACGCCGGTGTCGCGCACGTCCTGCGCCTCGGAGAGCGCCCACATGTTGTCGCCGCCCTCGAAGAGGAAGCTCGCGGTGACGATCGTGTATGTGGCGTCTAGGTCGATCGGCTCGCCGTTCACGCGCACGTCGAAGACCCGCTCGTCCTGCGGGGCGCTGCTGTCGAATGCGTACTCGACGTTCTCGGAGACGGAGAAGGCGAGGAAGGTCTCGTCGCCGCCCTCGACCTCGCCGCCGTCGGCCGTGCGCTGCCACTGCTCCTCAAGCATCTGGAGGAACTGCTCACCGCTGACCTCGCCGGAGTTCAGGGTGTTGCCGAAGGGCACCATGCCGTTCGCCTCGGCGTAGGTGACCACGCCGTCGCCCTCGCCCGCGGCCGACTGGGCGTCCCACAGCTCGGCCCGGATGCCGCCGGGGTTCATGAAGCCGATGACCTCGTTCCCCCCGGCGAGGCCCTCGTCCTCGAGGTACCACTTCATGGAGTCGGCGAGCATGTTGCCGGCCGCGGAGTGGCGGTAGCGGTTGTCGCCCTTGGTGGTGGCCTGGTTGCCGATGGGCTCGTTCGCGGTGCGCACACCGTCGACATAGGAGGCCTTGGGATCACCCCAGGAGGTGGTGATGTCACCGGTGATCGAGCCGACGGGCTCGGCGCCGACGACGGCGGCCTCCTCGATCGCGGCGTCTGCGATCGAGGTGACCTCGGTGGTGACGTCGGTGGAGGTGCCGCACTCCTCGCCGGTGGGGCGCAGCGCCGGCTGGACGGCGACGTCCCAGTCGGTGTCCTCGCCCTCGCCGCGCTGAAGGGTGACGGTGCCGAGGTTCGCGGCACTCGAGCCGGTCTGGAGGATCGGGCGGGTCTCGCCGTCCTGGTCGGGGACCGGGGCCTGGTAGGCGTACGTGCGGTGCGAGTCGCCGTTGAAGATCGCGTCGACCTCGGGGTCCGTCTCGGAGACGATCTTCTCGAAGATCGCGCCGCCGTTCACCGGGGCCGTGCCGGGCGCCGCGTCGGTGGTCGCGCCCTCGTGGTAGAGCGCGACCGCCGCGTCGTACTCGACGCCCCCGGCCTCGAGCTCGTCCATCACGTCGTTGACCGCGTCGACGGGATCGCCGAACTCGAGCCCCTCGATCGCGGCGGGGCTGACCTTGCCGACGGTCTTCGTGGTGACCGCGCCGATCACGGCGACCTTCACACCGTCGCGCTCGACGATCGTGTACGCGTCGTGCACCCGCTCGCCGTCGGCGTCGTACACGTTCGCGGCGAGGTCGGGGAACTCGGTGCGCGGCTCGATGCGATCGAACAGATCGTCCTGACCCTGGTCGTACTCGTGGTTGCCGATCGCGGAGGCGTCGACGCCCAGTGCGTTGAGCACGTCGATCGTCGGCTCATCGTTCTGCACCGCGGACTCGAAGGCGGAGCCGCCCACGTTGTCGCCGGCGGAGAAGAGGAACGAGGTCTCGCTCTCGGCGCGCACCGTCTCCACCTGGCAGGCCAGGGCCGAGGCGCCGCCGAGGGCGCCGTGGAAGTCGTTGAAGCCCATCAGGGTGATCTGCTGGCCGGGCTCGGCGGCGACCGCGCCCAGCGGCACGAGGGCGCCGGAGGCGGCGAGGGCGACGGCGCCGAGGCCGACGGTCGCGCCGCGGACGGCGCGGCGGGCGGGGTGGACACGCATGGAGGAGGCTCCCGGGGACGAGGCGGAGTCGAGGAGAGCGCACGGGTGCGCCATGTCATCTCACCCCATCGGGAGGCGTCAGAACCTCTTTTCCCCGATCCGGTATCGAGCCGTCACCGAGAGTTCATCTGCCTCACCCCTCTGTGCTGGCTTCTTGACCTGGACCATTGCCGTGCTTGACGAAACTCTTGCCGATCGGGAGTCCCGCCGCGCACCCGTCGCCGACGGCGTCCCGCACGGAGACCCCTGTCACCGCGAGCGCCGCGGAGGATGTGAATCATGACGACCCGTCCCGTCGTCCGCTGTGCCGACGGCCGACGGAGTGGGTAGCATCGGTGAGGACTCTGGACGGACCGGGTCGCCCGCATCGCGGCATCGGCCCGACGATCTCGGACCGGCCGACGGACATCCCGCCTCCGCCCGAAGCCCGCTCACTCCGCCGCTCTCCCTCTCGATCAGACGCGGTGCACGACCCGGCCGGCCACCGCCGCGCCCCGTCGGCCGACGCGTCGCCCCTAGGAGTCCTCCCCATGTCGCTGCCCTTCCTCACCCGCCGTCCCACGGTCCCCGCGAAGGACGGCGCGAGCTGGCCCCACGTGGTCATCGTGGGCGGTGGCTTCGCCGGCGCCAACGCCGTGCTGGGCCTACGCGACGCCCGCGTGCGCGTCACCCTCATCGACCGCAACGTCTACAAGACCTTCCAGCCGCTGCTGTACCAGGTGGCGACCGCGGGCCTGAACCCGGGCGACGTCACCATGTTCCTGCGCGGCCTCTCGCTGAAGGTCCCCAACATGCGCTACCGGCAGGGTGAGGTGGTCGGCGTCGACCCCGAGCGGAAGGTCGTCACGCTCAACGAGGGCCAGCGCGGCGATCAGGAGCTCTCCTACGACTACCTGGTGCTCGCCAACGGCGCGACCACCACCTACTTCGGCACCCCCGGCGCCGAGGAGCACGCGATGCCGATGTACACGCGCGCGCAGTCCCTCGCGATCCGCGACCGGATCTTCTCCGAGCTCGAGCGCTCCAGCCGCGAGGCCGGCGTCACCCACGACAAGCTCCACGTCTGCATCGTCGGCGGCGGGCCGACGGGCGTGGAGATCGCCGGCGCCCTGGCGGACTTCCGCATGCAGGAGCTGGACATCCTCTATCCCGAGATGGATCCGGGGACCCTGCAGCTCACGGTGCTGCAGCGCGGCGACGAGCTGCTCAAGGAGTTCAGCGACAAGTACCGCCAGTACGCCGCCGACGAGCTGCGCGACCGCGGGGTCGTGCTGCGCCTCGGCCACGGCGTGAGGGAGGTCGGCTACGACCACGTGATCCTCGACGACGGCTCGATCCTCGAGTCCGACATCACCATTTGGGCCGCCGGCGTCGCGATCCCCGAGGCGGTCTCCCGGTGGGGCCTGCCGCAGGACAGGCGCGGCCGCATCGCCGTGGACGACCACCTGCAGGTCAAGGGCATGCCGGGGGTGTACGCCGCCGGCGACGTCGCCGCTCAGGACGAGGCCCTCCCCCAGCTCGCGCAGCCCGCGATCCAGACCGGTGCGGCGGTCGCGAAGTCCATCGCCGCCGACGTGAAGGGCAAGCAGCGCCCGACCTTCACCTACACGAATCTCGGCACCATGGCCACGATCGGCCGCCATGCCGCGATCGCGGAGATCCCCTTCGTGGGCGGGCTCTCCGGATCGCTCGGCTGGGCGGCCTGGCTCGGCGTGCACATCACCAAGATGCTCGGCCACCGCAACCAGCGCGCGGTCGCGATGAACCTCGTCTCGCTGTACGGCGGCACCCGCGGCACCCACCAGCCGAACCCCGTGGTGGGCGAGGTCGACTCGCTGCGCGCGGCACGTCTGTTCGAGGAGCAGGCGCCCCACCGCCGCTTCGGCCTGAACGCCGGGGCGCGGGAGAACCGAGCGGCGGCCGAGGACGCTCCCGGCGCGGCCGACGTCGCCGCCCCTTCCCAGGACTGATCCCGCCCCGCGCGGCTCAGCGCGCGGTGCGGATGAGCCCGATGATCCGGTCGGCGTCGTAGCGCAGGGGGTGCTGAAGGCGCTCCTCCCCGGGGGCGGTCTCGGCGTCGCCCCTGGCCGCCGTGCCTGCCGGCGTGGCCCCCGCGCCGTCGTGCCCGGTCGTCCTCGCGACTGCGGGCAGCGGTGCGGCGTAGGCGGCGGCGGTGCGGGCATCGGCGAGGCGCGCGGCGGCGGCCCGGTCCTCGGCGGTGACCTCCCCCGGGCCCTCCGCGATCTGGTCCAGGAGGTCCTGGACGGCGCGGTGCGGGGGCAGCGCCGGGTCCATCGCAAGGCGCATCGGCGGCCAGCCCCAAGCGCCGGTGAGGCCCAGCCAGCGGATCGCCGTCGCCCGCACCTCGAGCTCGTGGGTCAGCTCCGACCAGGCCAGCTCGCCGGCGGCGCGGCGCAGCCGCTCGGCCTCGAGCGCGGCGACGGAGCCGTCGCTCGCCGCACCGGACGGGCCGCCCCTGCTCTCCGCAGTGGGCTCTCCGCTCCCGCCGTCTCCTGCGCCGCGCTCCCCCGCTCCGCCGCCGAGCGTCGCCCAGCGCTCCTCGCGCGAGCGGATCCGTCGGCGCCGGATCACCAGCACCACGGCGGCCGCGGCGGCGGCCAGGAGCGCGCCGAGGCCGAGCACGCTCACGGTGCCCCACTCGATGCGCTGGACCGTCTGGGGTGAGGGGCCCTGCTCGGCGGTCTCGTCCTCCTCGGTGCTCGCGCTGCTCTGCTCCTCGGTGGTGCCCTCCTCGCTGCTCGCGCTCTCCTCGTCGGCGGTCGGGGTGTCGGGGGTCGTCTCGGGGGTCTCGGCGTCCTCCTCGCTCGCGGAGAGGTCGGTGACCTCGGGGGTGCGCACGCCGTTGTTGGCCGCGGCGGGGGTGGGCTCGAACTGGACCCAGCCGTGCTCGGGGCCGAACCACACCTCGGGCCAGGCATGGGCGTTGCGGGCGCTGACGGTGCGCTCCTCCCCGTCGGCGTCCCCGGCGGTGAAGCCGATGACGACGCGTGTGGGATAGCCCTGCGCGGTCATCATCAGCGCGAAGGTCGAGGCGAACTGCTCGCAGTAGCCGATGCGGTCCTCGAGGAAGGACTCCAGCGGGTCCTCCCCCGGCGGGGTGTTCACGGTGAGGGAGTAGGCGAAGGCGGTGCGGAAGTAGTCCTGGAAGGCGACGGCCGCGTCGAAGCCGTTCTCCGCCCCGGCGTCCTGGACCAGCTGCTCGGCGAGGTCGGCCGCTACCTGCGGCACCTCGGCGCGGTCGGTGTAGCCGGCGTCGAAGGGGGCGCTCGCCGCGGCGGGCGTGACCGCGCGCAGCTGCTCGGGGGTGGAGGAGCGCGGCTCGGAGAGCACCGTGTACTGCTGCCCGGCCAGGCCCCCGGGGACGGAGTCGAGCTCCGCCTCGCCGTCGGCCGGCCGCAGGGTGAGCGCACGCTCCAGCGCCGGGGTCGGGGAGCTGACCTCGCGCACGTTCTCCGGCATCGGCAGCCGGTCCCCACCCAGGCTCATCACCTGGACGTCGATCTCTTGGAGATCGCCCGTGCCGCCGCTGACCGCCCTGCCGTCGTCGCGGGCGTCGGAGAAGGAGGGGGCGAGGTCCGGCTCCTCCTCGTCGCCGGCGTGGAAGGTCTCCCCGTCGAAGCGGTTCAGGGTGCGCATGCGCAGGTAGGAGGGGTCCTCGGCGGTGGTGATGTAGCGCAGCACCTCGGTGTCGGACTGCTCGAGGAGGGAGCGGCGCACTGAGACGTCGTCGTCGATCATGACGGGGCCGAGCTGCGGGGTGTCGGGGTCCTTCCAGCGGTTCAGCACGTCGACGTTCAGCGCGATCCGCGGCGGGACCAGCTGGGGCAGGGCCGCGCCGAGCACGGGGGCGCCGGCGGCGACGAGCGCGACGCACAGCACCGCGGCGCCGAGCGTGCGACCCGGAGTGGGGACGGGCCCGGCCTGCGGGCGGCGGTCCCCCTCGAGATAGCGGGGGTCCCCGTGGACGGTGCGGACGGCGAGGACGGCGGCACCGGCGGCGACCGGCGCGGCCACCTGCCACCACACCCCGCCCGAGGGCTGCTGCAGCGCGGGCACGAGCACGGTGCCCATCAGCAGCAGAGCGGTGGGGGTGTGCCAGCCGAGGTCGAGGTACAGCAGGTCCAGCAGCAGGGCGAGCAGCGCGACGAGCACGACGATGATCACGGTCCCGGGCGCGCCGAGCACCAGCGGCGGCAGGCCGGAGGCGAGCTCCCGCACGCCGAGCCGCAGCACCTCGGGCTGGGCGGCGAGGACCGCGACCGGTCCGTCGGACCACGGGGCGAGCCCCTGCGCCGTCTCGACGACGAGCATCAGCACGAGGATCAGGCCCAGCTGGAGCAGCGGCACCAGCACGGTCCGGGAGAGCAGGTGGCGCAGCACGATCCCGCCGAGGATCACGGGGGCGGCGCCGGTCAGGGTCAGCACCAGCCAGGACGAGCCGGCCAGCAGCTGGGAGGTGGGCGCGGCGGCGAGCAGCAGCGCGGCCAGGAGCAGCAGGGCGCGGCCGGTGAGGTGGGGGCCCTCGAGGGTGGGGCGGCCCATCAGCGGGCTCATCGCGGCTCCTCCACGGCGGTGGTGAGCAGGTCGTCGAGGGTGTCGGCCGAGGAGCCGCGCACGAGGGCCCAGGTGCCCAGGCGCGAGCGGCGCGGCGACCGCCGGCCACGCGCGGCGGCGAGCTGCTCGGCGTGCTGCTCGTGGGCGTGGCCGAAGTCGTCGCCGTCGGCGGGGCCGATGCGGCGGGCACGACGGGGCGTCTCGGACTCCTCCTCGGGCAGCGCCGCGTCCAGCGCGATCGCGGTGCGGCGGGTGGCGCGGCCGGCGAAGCGGTCCAGCTCGAGGCCGGCGAAGGGCTCGCCCAGGTCGGGGCCGAGCGCGATCGCGAGCTCGGCATGTCCGGCGGCGTGGTCGCGGCCCACGCCGTGCTGCTCGTCGTCGTCGAAGTCGACCTCGGCGAGCGCGAGGAGGGAGGCGCGGCGCTCGAGCGCGTCGGCCTCGCCGCCCAGCAGGGACGGGCCGGGGATGCCGCGTCGGCGCTGGGTGCGCGTGATCTCGTCGCCCGAGGCGTCCACGATCCGCACCTCCCAGCCGTTCCGGCCCAGGGAGTCCAGCACGGTCGCGGCGTGGGAGACGAGCGCCTCCTCGACCTGCCCCTCGAGCCCGTCCCTCCGGGTGGTGTCCAGCACGACCACGGCGCTGCGGCCCGCGGTCGGCTCGTCCTCCCGGGTCATCAGCGTGCCGGTGCGGGCGCTGGCCCGCCAGTGGATGCGGCGGATGTCGTCGCCGGTGGCATACGGGCGGGCGATGGGGCCGATCTCCCCCACGCCCGCGACGGGCGCGGCGCCGGCCACGGCGCTGTCGGCGATGCCGGTGGAGCGCTCCGCCGCGGTCGACATCTCGGCGACGATGGGCAGGCCGGTGATCCGCAACCCGTCCTCGACGGTGCGGCGGAGGTGGAACAGCCCGAACACGTCGCGCACCAGGATCGAGTACGGACCGAGCGCATGGCCGCCGCGCCGGCTCACGTGCAGCACGTGCGGCATGCGCCTCGCCAGCGGCAGGTCGCCCTGGCCGCCGAGCTCCTCCGGGAGGTGCTCGCGCACCACCCCGCGGCCGAGCGGCACGACGGTGATCCACGGGCGGTCCTGCATCTCGAGCATGACGCGGGCGGAGCCGCCGACGGGCACCGCGTCGTCCACGACCCGGCGCCGCGGGGAGATCCCACGGCCGGCGACGAGGATCCCGATCGCTCCGACGGCGAGGACCAGCACGAGGCCGGCGGCGAGCTGCCGGGCGGGCTCGATGCGGGTGAGGTCGCCCAGCAGCCACAGCGCCGCGCAGGCCACGAGCACCACGACGCCCCGCCCGGTGGGGCGGAGGATCGTGCGTGCGCGGCCCCTCACGTCTGCGGGGTGCTGCGCAGGACCTGGTCCACGAGCTCCCCGGCGCTCGCGCCGCGGGAGAGCGCCTGCGGGGTCAGGTGGAGCCGGTGGCGCCAGACGGGGAAGATGACGTCGGCGATGTCCTGGGGGGTGACGAAGGTGCGAGCGGCGAGCGCGGCGTTCGCCTTCGCCGCGCGCACCAGGTGCACGGCCGCGCGGGGCGAGGCGCCGAGGGTGACCTGGGGGTGGGAGCGGGTCGCCTCCGCCAGGCGCACCACGTACTGCAGGATCACGGGCGAGGCGTAGACGCTGCGCACCGCCCGCACCTGGGCGGCGATCCGCTCGGGGCTGGTGCGTCGGCGGACCGCGTCGACCACCTCCCGGTCCCCCTCGGCCACGGGCCCCGCCTGCGCCTCGAGCATCCGCGCCTCGGCGGAGGCGACGGGATAGCCCATCGAGGTCTGGGCGAGGAAGCGGTCGCGCTGCGCCTCGGGGAGGCGGTAGGTGCCCTCCATCTCGACGGGGTTGGCGGTCGCGACGACCATGAACGGCTCGGCGAGCGCGTAGGTGGTGCCGTCGACGCTGACCTGCCGCTCCTCCATCGCCTCGAGCAGCGCGGACTGGGTCTTCGGGGAGGCGCGGTTGATCTCGTCGGCCAGCAGGATCTGCGTGAACACGGCGCCGGGACGGAACTCGAACTCGCCGCTGGCCTGGTTGAACACGCTCGCACCGGTCACGTCTCCGGGCAGCAGGTCGGGGGTGAACTGGATGCGGTGGCGGTCCGCGCCGAGCGCGGCGGAGAGGGACTTGGCGAGCATCGTCTTGCCGACGCCGGGGATGTCCTCGATCAGCAGGTGCCCACCGGCCAGGAGCACCAGCACCGCGATCTGGGCCACTTCCTCCTTGCCCTCGACGATGGTCGCGATCTCTCTCACCACCGCGGAGGCGTCCTCGGCGATCTGGTGGGCCCGCTGCTCCGACAGGACCTCGAGCGCCTCGCTCCCCTGCAGGTCAGGGGCGTTTCCGGCACCGGATTCTTCCAGGATCATCACAGGCTCCTCCGATGCGCACCCCAGCGGTGTTCATGAAAAGTTTGCCGGGGGATGAATTCATCGAGGTCCCCCGGGGCGCCGACGCCTCCTACAGTATGGCTGACCTCCACTGTCTCCGAAGGGTTCCGATGTCTGTCCGCCGTACCGTCGCCCAGTCCTCTGCCGGGCTGCTGCTGCTCGCGGCGTTCGCTGCCGGGCCGACTGCTGTGTATGCCGCGCCGGGCGGTCCGTCCGATGGCGGGGGTGACCAGCCGCCGCAGAGCGAGTGCGACTTGGACGCCAACGGCGACTACGTTCCGGTCCTTTCTGTCTCCGCGGCAACAGCAGCCCCCGGCGACAAGGTCACGCTGGCCGTGAAGTGTCTTCCCGGGCGGGGGCCGCTCGAGGCGTCGGTCGTCCTTCCGGATGGCTCCAGCGATCATGAACTGGAGGGTGGCGGCGACGCGGCACCGGGCGGTGAGCAGACGTGGACCTATACGGTTCCAGAAGACGCCGAGAACGGAGACATCTGCAGCTTCGTGCTCTCGATGCGAGACGAGTGGAATGACAACCGAACTTTCACCGTCGTGGTCGAGGACAACGGTGATAGCGGCGAAGACAATGGCTCCGGCGGGGACGAAGGCGGCGGAGATAACGGCTCCGGCGAGAACGGCGGCTCCGACGACAGCGAATCAGGGCCCGGCGAAGGCGGCGACGGAGACGACGACTCCGCGGAGTCCGGCGAGAACGGCGACGGCTCGGAAGACACTGGCCAGGAGCAGGGCGGCGACGACCAGAACTCGGACAACGACGAGGTAGTCGACGGCGGCGCCGACACCGAGGACTCCGGCTCCGACGACGATCAGAAGCAGGACACCGAGGACAAGGGCAGGTCCGACGGCACCGAAGACTCCGAGGAGGAGCAGCAGGGCGGGGACCCCACCGCGTCCGGCTCCTCCACCAAGCCCCTCCCCGGCAACGAGGAGGGCGGCGAGACCTCGGCGTCGGCCGCGAACGGCAACGCCGCGAGCAGGGGCAACGTGTCCGCCCAGCCGCCGGCCGCCCCCGGCTCGGCGACCAACGACTTCCCGGCCGCCCAGCAGGAGGCGACCGCTGACCAGAAGCAGTCGGCCGCGCTCGCGGTGCTGATGACCAAGCTGTTCGCAGGCGGCGTGTCCTCGGGCTCGGTCGGCACGACTCCCGACCAGGCCCGCACGGTGATCGACCCGTCGGCCGACGCGTCCGAGATCGAGGTGCCCGCAGGCTCCGACACCGGCGGCTCGAGCGACGACGGCTCGGGCTCCGAGTCCTCTGACAGCGATGCACTCGCCGCGACCGGATCGAACATGCTCGTCCCCGCCGGGATCGCGGCCGCCGCGATCCTCCTCGGCGCCGGGCTGAAGATCCACCAGGTCCGTCGCGGACGCTGAGGCGCAGACGGACGGCCGCCGCCGAGGTCAGGCGGGGGCGCCGCGGCGGGCCTGCAGCGCGATCAGCGCGCCGATCAGCAGCGCGCCGACCACGAGCGCGAGCCCGCCCACGGCGACCGCGCCGCTGACGCCGAGCAGCGCGCCGAGCCAGCCGATCGTGATCCCGTTGCCGGTACGCATGCCGCTGCCGATCATCGAGTAGACCCCGACGACGCGGCCGCGCTGGTCCTCCGGGGCGCGCAGCTGCACGAGCGCCTGCCCGATCGCGGTCGCGGCGAGGTTCGCGACACCGCCGATCACCAGCGCGATCAGCGCGATCGGATAGCTGGTCGTAGTCGCGACGATCAGCGAGGTCAGCCCGAACATCACCGCCGCGATCACCGCGCCGCGCACGTCGACCTTCAGGATCCCGGTGGCCTCGAGCAGGAAGCCGCCCATCACTCCCCCGATCCCGTTGGCGAACAGCAGCGCGCCGTAGCCGAGGCCGCCCTCGTCCCCGGCGCCGAGCACCTGGGCGAAGTTCGGCATCGCGACCTGCAGCGACGCGCCGACGCACACCGCGATCAGACCGGCGAGCGCGATCATCCCCACCAGCACCTTGTCGCTGCCGACCGTGCGCAGCACCCGCGGAGTGTCCAGGATCGAGACCCGCTCGCGGCGCACGAAGCCGCTGCGGGAGTGGCCGGTGAACGGGGTGCGCAGCATCAGAAGCGTCATCGGCAGGTAGAAGACGATGTTGGCGAGGATCCCCCACGTCGGCCCCAGGAGCAGCAGCAGGAGCGAGCCGACGACGGGGCCCGCGAGCACGCCGAGGGACTTGAACGTCGCGTTCAGCCGCACGGCGCTAGGCAGCTCGGCGGGCTCGGCGAAGTCGTGCAGCATCAGCTGCTCGGCCGGGCCCCACAGCGCCCCGGCGCAGCCGTGCAGCACCAGCAGCACGCAGGCGCTCCACATCTCCAGCGTCCCCGTCAGGAACAGCAGACCCCAGCTCAGGGACACGACAGCGAACAGGCCCTGGGCGATCTGGATGATGCGTCGGCAGTCGTACTTCTCCGCGAGCCCGCCGAACAGCACCGAGAACAGCAGGAACGGCAGCCAGTGGCTGATCACCTGGAAGCCCACCAGCCACGGCGAGGCGAACACCTCCCACAGCACCCAGTAGGTGATCACGTGCTCGATGTTGTCGCCCATCATCGACAGACCGGCGGTCATCAGATACGGGCGCGAGTGGCGGTCTCGCAGCGGGCCGAAGCGGCGCAGGGTCGGCGTGGCCGTGGGGATCGACCTTCTTCGTGGATCTCGTGGGGCGGGGCAGGCTTGTCGTGCGTAGCCCGTCTGCGCCGGAGAGGCACTGGTCAGAGGGCCGGGGTCGCGCTCAGCCTATGGTCGGGCGCCGACAGCGGACCAGGGCGGCCCGGCAGAAGAGACTTCGCAGACAGGGCCGCGTCACTCGGGCCCTGGATAACTCTTAAAGTGGTCTGCCACGGTCAACCATCCAACTTCAAGAGTTTTCCTTGGATCGACGACCAGTCCGAGCGTGCACCCTGCACCCCGGCCCACCAGGGCGTGCCGCAGCCGCAGCCGCATCCGCTGGTCATCGGTGATTCTCCTGTCGTCGGTGCGCGTCCCCCGTACTGCCCCGCCAGCCCCCTCACGGCTCCAGCAGCACCGCGAACAGCTCGAGGGTCTGCTGCAGCTGGATCGAGGGCTCGAGCAGCCACTGGATCTGCAGGCCGTCCGAGGCGGCCACGATCAGCGCCGCCATCTGCTCGGGGTCGACGTCGCCCCGCACACGGCCCGCGGCCTGGTCCTCGCGCAGCCGGGTCGCGAGGCCCCCGCGCACGTTCTCGAACCGAGCGGTGAAGAACTCCTTCGCCGGTCCCCGCTCGCTCTCCAGCGAGGTCGCCACCAGCGTCGAGTAGAGCTGGACGAGACCGGGCACCTCGAGGTTCGCCAGCGCCGCGTTGGCCATCACCTCGACGGCGCGCTCGTCGTCGAGGGCGGTGGGACCTTCCCGCTCGAGACGGTCGAGGTCACGGCGTCGTTCGGCGTGCTCGTAGACGGCGACCAGCAGCTCCTCACGGGAGGAGAAATAGTGCAGCAGCGCACCGTGGGAGACGCCGATGGCCTCGGCGATCCGGCGCAGCGAGGTGCCGTCGGCCCCGCGGTCGCGGAACACCTCGATCGCGCGGTCGAGGATCTCCCGTCTCCGCGCGATGCCCTTGGAGTAGGAGCCCTGACGGCCGATGCGGCGGGCCCGCGGCGCTCCGGCGGCCGACGGACCAGCCGGCCCGCCAGCGTCGTCGGCAGGGGTCGCGGGGCGGTCTGCCGAGGTCGCGGGACCCCCGGCGGGGCTCGATTCGGAGCTCGCGGCAGGGTTCGCGGGGTCCTCGGCGGGCTCGTCGTCGGTGCTCATGGCGCCACAGTATGCGCCGTCGGACGCCGATCCCAGACAAAACCTCCAACTGGTGGGATCCGGTGCTACGCTGTCGCCCACGCACCGGCCCGTCCTCGCCCGAGGCGAGCAGGCGAGTGCGACCCGCCCTCTGACGACGACGTACCGAAAGCAGGTCACCCGTGGCATTGCCCCTCGCCTCCGTCCAGCTGTACACGCTGGCCGCGGAGTTCTCCGCAGACATGAACGGCTCCCTCGACAAGCTCGCCGGCATCGGCCTGAAGAACGTCGAGGCCTTCGACTTCGTGCGCCGCCCGAAGGAGATCCGCGCGGCACTGGACGCCTCCGGCCTCGCCTCCCCCACCGGTCACGCCCCGCTGCTCTCCGACGAGCTGTGGACCCCGGACGGCTCCATTCCCACCCCCTCCAACGAGGTCGTGTTCGAGGCCGCCGCCGAGATCGGCATGAAGACCGTCATCGACCCGATGGTCCCCACCGAGCGCTGGCTCACCGAGGACGGCGTGAAGGACATCGCCGAGCGCCTCAACGCCGCCTCGGAGAAGGCGAAGGAGTTCGGCCTCGCGGTCGGCTACCACAACCACGCCCAGGAGTTCCTCGCGGACTTCGACGGCCAGACCGCCTACCAGCGCTTCCTGTCGCTGATCGATCCGTCGGTCGAGATCGAGCTGGACCTCTACTGGGCCCTCGTCGGCGGCCAGGACGTCGTCGCGCTGGTGCAGGAGCTCGGCGACCGTCTCGTCGCGATCCACGTCAAGGACGGCATCAAGCCCGAGTCCAACCCCTTCGCTCCCGGCGCCCCGAAGTTCAGCTCCTCGAGCCTGGACCAGCGCCACGCCGGCCAGGGCGAGGTGCCCACCGTCGAGGCGATGAAGGCGGCGACGAACGTCAAGTACGCCGTCATCGAGTACGACAACGCCCCCGGCGACGTCTTCGCGGACGTCGAGAACAGCTACCGCTTCCTGATCGACGGAGGACTCGCAGCATGAGCACCCCTTTCAACGGCCCCGTGGGCGTCGGCTTCATCGGCACCGGAGTCATCTCCGACCAGTACCTGACGAACCTCACCACCTTCCCCGACCTCGAGGTCCTGATCCTCGGTGACCTCAACACCGAGGTCGCTGCGGCCCAGGCCGAGAAGTACGGCATCCCCGCCTCCGGCACCGCGCAGGACGTGCTGGACCACCCGGGCGTGCAGGTCGTCGTGAACCTGACCATCCCCGCCGTGCACACGGAGATCTCCTCGCAGGCGATCGCCGCGGGCAAGCACGTGTGGACCGAGAAGCCGCTGGGCCTGGACCGCGAGTCCACCGCCGCGCTGCTCGAGCAGGCCGACGAGGCCGGGCTGCGCATCGGCTGCGCCCCCGACACCGTGCTCGGCGCCGGCGTCCAGACCGCCAAGCGCGCGATCCTCGACGGCCTCATCGGCCGCCCGCTGTTCGCGCAGACCTCCATGCAGTGGCAGGGCCCGGAGGTCTTCCACCCGAACCCCGCCTTCCTCTTCGCCAAGGGCGCGGGCCCGCTGCTGGACATCGGCCCGTACTACTTCACCACCCTGGTGAGCCTCTTCGGCACCGTCGAGAAGGTCGCCGCGATGGGCCTGAAGGCGCAGGAGGAGCGCGAGATCCTCGTCGGCCCGAACAAGGGGCAGAAGTTCCCCGTCGAGCCGCCGTCGACCATCTCCGTGCTCACCCAGTTCGAGGGCGGCCAGACCGGCACCTCGCTGGTCAGCTTCGACTCGCCGCTGGCCCGTCAGGGCATCGTCGAGATCCACGGCACCGAGGGCTCGCTCTCGATCCCCGACCCGAACATGTTCGAGGGCCGCATCGCCTACGTGCGCCCCTTCGAGTCCTTCGGCGAAGCGCCGCCCGTGCAGGAATGGATCGAGATCCAGCAGGAGGGCCCGGTCACCGGCCGCGGCCTGGGCCTGCTGGACATGGTCCGCGCCATCCAGGACGGTCGCCCGCACGTGGCGAGCGGCGAGGTGGGCTACCACGTGCTGGACATCATGCTCTCCGCGGAGGAGTCGGCCGAGCGCGGCGAGTTCGTCACCGTCGAGTCGTCGGTGGACACCGTGCCGGTGCTGCCCGAGGGCTTCGACCCGCTGGCGAAGACGCTCTGAGCAGGGGGTTCTCAGCAGGGCATCTGAGGGGGCTCTGACCAGGGCCTCCGCAGGATTCTGACCCGCCGGGGTCGGGGCGAGCGATCGCATCGTCCTCGGCGGGTCGTTGCGCGGGTGGGGTGGGGGCAGGAAGGGACGGCGCGGGGGGCGGGCTGGACGGGGCAGACCGGGCAGCACGCGATCGAGTCCTGAGTTTGTGACGGTATGAGGCCCGATACCGTCACATCGCCACGTCTCGGTGGCGGGAAGCGACGTCGTGGACCCGGCCGGCGCGGGGCCGTTGAGCTTTTGTGGCCGTGAGGACTCATCTGCGGGCTCGCATGAGTCGCCGCAGGCACAAAACTTTCGGCCCGAGCGAGGTCCTGCATGACGCGCCGTCGCAGGTCGGCCGGTCAGCAGACATGGGCTTTCGAGCACGTCATTCGCCCATGTTCGCTATCCCTGCGTCGTGGATCTGTCCACCGGCCTGCCCGCGGTCGGGCCGCGTCGGCTCGGCGTCGGGCCGCTCCCCTAGCCTGGGCGCCATGACGTCCCCGCAGCCTGCCGTCTCGCCCGACACCCCGCCGAGCGCCGCCCTGCACTCGAGAGATGAGGACAGATCTGCGCACGCCGGGGGCGAGGACGTCTCGCGCCGGGTCGACCTCGTGATGGAGGGCGGCGGGGTCAAGGGCATCGCCCTGGCCGGCGCGATCGAGGTGCTCGAGGAGCGCGGCTACCAGGTGCACCGGGTGGCGGGGTCGTCGGCCGGGGCGATCGCGGGGGCGCTCGCGGCCTCGGGCGTCGACGGGCCCACGATGGTGGAGATCCTCCGCGCCACCGACTACCGGCGCTTCGAGGACGGGCCGTGGTGGACCCGCACCCTGCCGGGCAAGGCGCTGTCGATCCTGCTGCACAACGGCATCCATCGCGGCGACTTCCTCCAGCAGTGGCTCGACGAGCAGCTCGCCGAGCACGCCCCGGCAGGCGGCACCGGCACCTTCGGCGACCTCATCATCGACGATCCCGAGGTGGACGTGAGCCGGGACGATCCGCGCCGTCACCGTCTGGTGGTCACCGCCTCCGACCTCTCGGCCGGGGAGCTGCGGCTGCTGCCCCAGGACGCGGCCGAGTTCGGGCGCGACCCGGAGCGTCTGCTGATCGCGGAGGCGGTGCGGGTCTCGTCCTCGATCCCGCTGTTCTTCCACCCAGTGCGATGGAAGTCCCCCGAGGGCGGCAGTGCGGTGCTGGTGGCCGGCGGGATGCTCTCGAACTTCCCGGTCTCCGTGTTCGATCGGCCGGGCGGCGAGCCGCCGCGCTGGCCCACCTTCGGCATCAAGCTCTCGGCCAAGCCGGAGGCGGACTTCGGCCAGCGCAACCGCATCCGCGGCCCGTTCTCCTTCGGGAAGGCGGTGGTGGACACGGTCACGGGCTTCTACGACCGGATGCACATCGACGAGCAGAACGCCGTGGAGCGGACCATCTTCATCGACACCGCGGCGGTGCGGCCCACCCAGTTCGACCTCTCCGACGAGGACCGCGAGCTGCTCTACCGCAAGGGGCGCAAGGCCGCGACGGAGTTCCTCGACGGCGACGACCGCGGGCAGGAGCCATGGGACTTCAGGCGGTACGTGGAGCGACACCGGAGCGGACAGGCCCGCTGAGGGGGAAGCGGACGCCGGTCAGCTCCTCGGAGAGGCTCCACAGGCTGCGGGCCATCTGGGTGTCCTCGGCGCGGGCGGCGCGCTCGACCGGGCCGGGCTCGCCGCGGGCGCCGAAGCGCCCGGTGGGGCCGACGTAAGTGTCGCCGGGGAGGTCCGCGGTGGCGGCCATCAGCGTGGGCTGAGCCCCGCCCACGTCGCTGTGCCCCAGCAGGACGATGAGCGCGCTCTCCGCGGCCTCGACCAGCCGGCCGTGTCGGCCGAGCAGCAGCGAGGTGGCGGCGAGGCCGGGGTGTGCGGCCAGGGAGAGCACCTCGGAGCCGGCTCGCTCGAGGCGACGCTGCAGCTCGGCGGTGAACAGGAGGTTCGCGAGCTTGGACTGGGCGTAGGCGCGCGGCGCCCGGTAGGGGCGTCGCTCCCAGTTGGGGTCGTGGAGCTTGATCGCGCCGCTGCGGCGGGCGATGGAGGAGACGGTGACCACGCGGCCGACGATCTGCGGCAGCAGCAGGTTGGTCAGGGCGAAGTGGCCGAGGTGGTTGATGCCGAACTGGAGCTCGAAGCCGTCGGCCGTGCGACCCAGCGGCGGGATCATCAGCCCGGCGTTGTTGATCAGCAGGTCGATCGGATCCTCGATGCCGCCGGCGAAGAGCCGCACCGAGGCGAGGTCGGCGAGGTCCAGGCGTCGCACCTCGACCTCGCCGCCCATCGCGGCGGCGTCGGTGCCCTCGCGCGGATCGCGGACGGCCAGGATCACGCGGGCGCCGTGCTCGGCGAGGACGCGGGCTACGACGCGGCCAATGCCGCACGCGCGATCTGGCGACCGACGAGTCCGTGCTCGAGGTGGTCAACGACCAGGGCGAGTTCGAAATCGAGGAGACCGGCAGCCGGATCCGCCGCGCGACCGACGAGTGGTACAGCTTCCGCTGGAACGACGTGACCTCGGTGCGCGGCGAGACCCGCACCGTGCGCCGGGTCGAGCGGGAGGACTGGGGCGCCCTGGTCACGACGCGCACGAGCTGGATGCCGAGCGGGGCGATCCGCGGGTGCACTCGCAGAGCTGGTCGCGGCGGATCGCGCGCGACCTGGTGTGAGGCCGCACCCGGGCGGATCCCGGCGCGCCGCGGAGTTCGTGGCGTCCGCCGCGGCGAGCGCCGGGCCTGCTGGGCCTGCTGGGTCCGCAGGGTCCACCGGTTCCGCGACCGTACGGTCGGACGCTCTCGGCCTCGACTGCCTGGCGCCGGAACGCCGCAGGTCAGCGGCGGGCGGCGGCCGGCGGACC
>NZ_KV788732.1:0-4026 GCF_001807385.1 Brachybacterium sp. HMSC06H03
CGCTCCCGCTCCGCCGCCCGCCGCGGCCGGGTGCTGGGCCTGGCCGCGCACTCCCTCGTCGGCGCCGCCGGTGCGGTCGCCGTGCTCCTGCTCGCCGGGGCGCAGCCCGGGGGAACGAGCGCCGGCGACCTCGTCGTCGTGCTCGCCGCGACCCTCGCCGCGGTCCCCCTGGCCGGCGCGATCGTCCGCTCCCGCGCCGAGATCGCCTCCGCCGTCGCCGCCGCGTCCGGGCTCTCCGACCTCCTCTCCCGCACCGCCGCGATCGGCGAGCCGCCCCGCACCCTCGGCGTCGGCCGCCTGCGCGGCGAGGTCATGTTCTCCGCGATCACCGCGCACTCCGAGCGCGGCCCCCGCTTCGACGGCATCTCCGTCGTCATCCCCGCCGGTCAGCGCGTCGCGCTCATGGACCGCAGCGGCGCCGAGGCCTCCGCCCTGCTGTCCTACCTGCTGCGCTTCGACCAGCCCGAGACCGGGCGGGTGCTGCTGGACCGCTACGACACCCGCTCCCTGTCGCTGGCCGACCTGCGCGGCGCGCTCGCCGTCGTCCAGCGCGAGCCGGCGCTGTTCTCCGAGACCGTGCGCGAGAACATCCGCGCCGGCCGGCCCGAGGCGGACGATCTGGAGGTCGCCGAGGCCGCGCGCCGCAGCGGCGCCGACGTCCTCCACTCCGAGCTGCCGAACGGGTACGAGACGCTGCTGGTGCGCCGCGGCGCCGCGCTCACCGACGGGCGCCGGCGACGCATCGCGATCGCCCGCGCCCTGCTGCGCGATGCGCCGGTGGTGCTGCTGGACCGCGCCGACGCCGAGCTCGCCCCGCGCGAGCGCGCCGAGGTGCTCGCCGCGCTCGATGCGCTGGGGGAGGGCCGCACCGTGCTGATCCACAGCCGCGACCCCGAGACCGTGCGCGGCGCCGATCGGGTGCTGTGGTTCGAGGACGGCCGCCTGGTCGAGGACGGCCACCCCGACCGCCTCGCCGACGACCCCGACAGCCGCCTGGCGATCTGGCTGCTGGAGGCCGACGACCCCGAGGCCTGATCCGCGCCCCGCCGGGCACCTGCTCCTCCCCTGCCCTCCATGCCCGCGACACCTCGATGACACCTGCGCCTGTCACGGTGACAGCGACTCGTCCGGTATCGGCCGCGGCCGCCAGTGGGAGGGAAGCGCAATGATCGTCTCCGTCATCGGTGTGGGATATCTGGGCGCGGTGCACGCCGCCGCGATGGCTGAGCTCGGCCACGACGTGATCGGCCTGGACGTGGACTCAGGCCGCGTCGCGGCCATGCAGGCGGGCCGCGCCCCCTTCCATGAGCCCGGCTTCGAGGAGATCCTCCGCCGCGGCCTGGCCGCCGGACGTCTCCGCTTCACCACCGACTACGCCGAGATCGCCCACGCCGACGTGCACTTCCTGGGGCTCGGCACCCCGCAGCGGGCCGACGGATTCGGCGCCGACCTGCGCTCTCTCGAGGCCGCCGTCGCCTCCCTCGCCGCGGTGCTGCCCGCCCGCGGCGGCGCGCCGACCCTGGTCGTCGGCAAGTCCACCGTCCCTGCCGGCACCGCCCGCCGACTGCGCGCCCAGCTCACCGCGGTGCCCGGCGCGGACCTGATGTGGAACCCCGAGTTCCTGCGCGAGGGCTTCGCCGTCCAGGACACCCTCGCCCCCGACCGTCTCGTCTACGGCGTGGCCGAGCCGGACACCCCCGCGGCCGATGCGCAGGTCGCGATGCTGGACGCGGTCTACGCGCGGCTGATCGCCGGCGAGGTGCCGCGCCTGGTGATGGGCTTCGAGACCGCGGAGCTGGTGAAGGTCTCCGCCAACGCCTTCCTCGCCACCAAGATCTCCTTCATCAACGCGATCGCGGAGCTGTGCGAGGCCACCGGCGGCGACGTCACCGACGTCGCCCGCGCGATCGGCATGGACGACCGCATCGGCGGGAAGTTCCTGCGCGCCGGGATCGGCTTCGGCGGCGGCTGCCTGCCCAAGGACATCCGCGCCTTCATCGCCTCCGCGGAGGATCTCGGCGTGGGCGAGGCGCTCGGCTTCCTCCGCGAGGTCGACGCCGTCAACCAGCGCCGACGGGTGCGCGTGGTCGAGATCGCCCGCGAGCTGCTCGGCGACCTCGCCGGCCGGCGCATCACCGTGCTCGGCGCCGCGTTCAAGCCCGACAGCGATGACGTACGCGACTCCCCGGCCCTCGAGGTCGTCTCCCGCCTGATGTCCGCGGGCGCCCATGTCACGGTCACCGACCCCGAGGCCCTGGACAACGCCGCGCGGCGCGTCCCCGGCCTGGTCGGCGAGCCCGACACCGAGCAGGCGCTCGCCGGCGCCGAGCTGGTGCTGCTGCTGACCGAGTGGCGCGAGTACAGGGGCCTGGACCCGGTGCGCGTGCGGAACCTGGTCGCCGCGCCGCGCATGATCGACGGCCGCAACGTCCTCGACCCGGGGGCGTGGCGGGACGCGGGCTGGGAGATCCGTTCGCTGGGCCGCGGCGCGGGGCCCGTGAACGGGACCTCCGTCGTCGGTGGCCCCGCCGCCCGTCCTGGCCTGCCGATCCCCGCCTGACCGGCCCGGCCTGCCGATCCGCGCCTGACCTGCGGCGCACGGCCTGGGCTGCCGTTTCCCGTCCTGCCTGCGGCGCACGGCCTGTCCTGCCGTTTCCCGTCCTGCCCGCGCACTTGGCCCGTCGGACGCGGGGCGAATGGACGGGTGCTGGCGCAGGGCGTACCACTATGCCCATATAGGCATAGAGGTACGCCCTGCGCCATGACCTGACCACGCCCACCGCCACACCCCGTGAGGCGTCACGTTCAGGAGGCGAGAGGGCGGCGGTGCTCCCGTCGGCGCAGGATCGTGAGCAGCAGCTCGGAGGTCCGCTCCCAGTCGAGGAAGACCTGTTCCCAGGTCAGCCTCGTCACGGTGTAGCGGCGGGCCTGCAGCTGCAGATCCCGTGCCCGGTCCAGGTGGTACTGGCGGGGGTTGTCGTGGAACTGGACGCTGTCGCACTCGATGATCCAGTTCCGGCCGAGCTTCAGGTCCACTCGTCCCACGCCCGGAACGACGACCTGAGGCGTGACCGGCACGTGCAGCGACTCGAGCCACCAGCGCACGGCCGTCTCGGTACCGGACTCGGCGAGCGGGGAGACACGGGCGAGTTGCCTCCGTCGGGAGGAGGGGAGACCGGAGACGATCCGCTGCGCCACATGCCAGGTCAGCAGCCCCTTGTTCAGCGCCGATTCGAACAGGATCGCCGCGTCCCGAACGGGGAGGCACCTGCCGGCGTGCTCGAGCGCCAGCTCGAGCTCGGCGACCGGATCGCGATCCGGCCAGCTCCGCATCTCACTGCCGTGCAGGACGAGCGACGTCGACCGACCAGCATCCGTTGAGGCGCGAGGACGGTAGACGTGCTGGTCGGCGTGGAGAGGGATCCACAGGCCGTGGTGCCTGGCAGCGCTGAGGCAGGTCGGCCGCACTCCCTGCTCCAGAAGTGCGACGAGGTCGGCCGGCGCCGTGCTCCGGACGTACCAGCAGTCCACCCTCTGCATGAGACCCCGCCGGAGGAATCGTCGACGCGCCGCCTCGTCGATGCCGACAGCGCGCAGGTCTGAGCGATGGATGATCCCGGGTATCTGCATCGCCCCAGTACAGCCATGACATTGCCGCTGTTGAGGAGCGAGGGCGGCGATGTGGACGAGCTAGGGCTGTGGAGGGGAGGTGCGGGGAACCGGCAGGGGCGGAGCCGGACAGGGCGGGGAGCAGGGAGCGGGCAGGGGCGGCCGGCCGATGGGGACTCAGGGCTCGGACCGACGTCGCCGAGGCTCGAAGGAGGTCGTCGACCGACAATGCGGCGCCGTGGGTGACCGGGCGGATGGAGGCGACCGGGCGGGCGGGAGGACCAGTGAGGGCGGGTGCCGGGGTGACGGGTATTGGCGCAGGGCGTACCACTACGCCTATATAGGCATAGTGGTACGCCCTGCGCCGTGACCTGACCACGCTCCCGTCCGGGACCCGGGACCCGGGACCCGGGACCC
>NZ_KV788733.1:0-34729 GCF_001807385.1 Brachybacterium sp. HMSC06H03
GCTGCCGCCGGGGGCGATCGCGGCCTCCGCGGCGCGCACCGCTCGGTGCAGCTCCCAGGTCACGGCCCGGGCGGCGTCGGCGAGGACGGCGTGGTGGTCGTCGGCGGTGGCGTGCCCGGTCAGCGCCGCGACCGCGTCCTGGTCGGCGCGGCCCAGGCGGGTGCCCGAGGCGCCGGTGACGGCCTGCAGCGCGTCGCGCGCGTCCCGGAGGGTGCGCGAGGCGGCGTCGACGACCTCGTGGTCGTGGTCGGCCAGCCAGCTCTCGGCGAGCGCCCGGATCACGGTGATGTCGCGCAGCCCGCCGCGGTCGGACTTGAGGTTCGGCTCGGTGGCGTGGGCGAGGGAGCCGTAGCGCCGGTCGCGGTCGGCGGCGAGGTCGACCACCTCTCCGACCCGTCGGCGCGCCTCGCGCCGCCATCGGGCGCGGACCCGGGCGGCGGTGTCCTCGACGAGCTGCGCGTCCCCGGCGATGTGCCGCAGGTCCAGCAGCGCGATCGCCGTGCGCAGGTCGGCGGCGGCGACATGCTCGCACTCCTCGGGGCTGCGCACCGAGTGGTCCAGGGAGGTGCCGGAGTCCCAGATCGGGTACCACAGCGCTCCCGCGAGCGCGGCGGCCTGCTCGGCGCCCACCCGGGCGGGGTCCACGAGCAGCACCAGGTCGAGGTCGCTCGCGGGACCGAGGGAGCGCCGGCCCAGCGAGCCGATCGCGGCGAGCGCCGCGCCGCCGTCCCGGGGCACGGCCTCGCCGGCCCGCTCCCACAGGGTGCGCAGCCAGTCGTCGACGAGGTCGGACTGGGCGAGCCTGCGGGAGGGGCCGGCGGAGGGGTCCGCGAAGCCCTCGTGGAGCACCTGGGTGATCCGGCGGGAGGAGAGCTCCTCAGAGGGCATCCGCCCCCCGTTCCCCGGTGCGCACGCGCACCGCGGTGCCGACGTCGGTGGTCCAGATCTTCCCGTCGCCGATCCTCCCGCTGCGGGAGGCGGCGAGGATCAGGTCGATGATCGCGGACTCGTCGCTCTCCAGGGCCAGCACCTCGACCTTGATCTTGGGGATGGTGTCGATGGTGTACTCCGCGCCGCGGTAGACCTCGGTGTGGCCGCCCTGGCGGCCGTAGCCGGCGACCTCGGTGACGGTCAGGCCCGTCACCCCGTACTCGCGCAGGGAGTCGGTGACGTCCTGCAGGGCGTGCGGCTGGATGATGGCGGTGATGAGCTTCATCGGGGCTCTCCTGCGACGGCGGGACGGGTGGTCTCCTCGGCGACGCCGGGACCGGGCCCGGCAGGGACCGGGGTCCTGTCGGCGTCATCGGGAGCCTGGTTGCGGGGCTCGGGTCCAGGGTCCGCGTGCGGGAAGGCCGCGCCGCCGACGGAGCCGGCGGTCCAGGAGCGCTCCCGGCGCGAGGCGAGGGCGCCGACCAGATCGTATCCGGCCTCGGCGTGATGGGTGATGTCGATCCCGGCGCGCTCGTCGGCCTCGGGGATCCTCCATCCCATCGTGTACTTCAGGACCAGGGCGATGGCGAGGGTCAGCACCGCGGAGATCAGCATGGCCACGATCGCGACGAGGGTCTGGACCAGCAGCAGGCTCGCGCCGCCGCCGAGGAGGAGACCGCCGTCCACGGCGAGGAAGCCGATCCCGATGGTGCCGACGAGGCCGCCGACCAGGTGCACGCCGACCACGTCGAGCGAGTCGTCGATGCCGAAGCGGTACTTCAGGCCGACGGCGAGGGCGCAGGCGAGACCTGCCGCGAGACCGAGCACGATCGAGGTGAGCGGCGTGAGCGCGGCGGCGGCCGGGGTGATCGCGACCAGGCCGGCGACGACGCCCGAAGCCATGCCGAGCGAGGTGACGTGCTTGTCGCGGATCCGCTCCACGAGGGCCCATCCGAGCATGGCACCGGCCGTGGCCACCGTGGTGTTGACCCAGGCCAGGCCCGCGGTCCCGTCGGCCGTGCCGGCGGAGCCGCCGTTGAAGCCGAACCAGCCGAACCACAGCAGGGCCGCGCCGAGCATGACCAGCGGCAGGTTGTGGGGCTTCATCGGCTCCTTGCCGAAGCCCTTGCGCGCTCCGACGACCAGGGCGAGCACGAGACCGGCGACGCCGGCGTTGATGTGCACCACGGTGCCGCCGGCGAAGTCGACCGGCTCGGCGATCGCGGCGAAGGGGCCGTCGCCGCTGAGCAGGCCGCCGCCCCAGACCATGTGGGCCAGGGGTGCGTACACGATCAGCACCCACAGCGCGGCGAAGACCAGCCAGGTGCCGAGCTTGACGCGGTCGGCGATCGCGCCGGAGATCAGGGCGGTGGAGATGATCGCGAAGGTCATCTGGAAGCCTGCGGCGACGAGGAAGGGCACGCCGCTCTCGGCGAGGATGGACTGGTCGTCGGTGCCGGCCAGGCCCAGGAACTCCAGCGGACTCCCGAACAGGCCGCCGACGTCGGTGCCGAAGGCGATCGAGTATCCGGCGACGGTCCAGGCGATCGCGACCACGGCGATGGCGCTGAAGGACATCAGCATCATGTTCAGCACGGTGCGGGCACGCACCATGCCTCCGTAGAAGAGGGACAGGCCGGGGGTCATCAGCAGCACGAGCGCCGCGCTGGTGAGGATCCAGGCGGTCGCCCCCGTGTCGAGGGTGAAGTCCATGGCGGCTCCAGTCAGAGGAGGGCCGGCGGCCGGGATCGAGGTGCCGACCTGCCGTACGGCCGGGCGGGCCGTGCACTCAGAGTGCGGGCTCAGCCGGGGATCGCCTAGGCGGGAGGGTCGCCGTGACCGTTCCGTGACCGGATGTTCCGGGACATGGAACGGGGCAGGACACGCGCCGGGCCCGCCGCCTAGCGTCGGCCCGACGGCACCCGCCGAGCCCTCCGCAGCGTCGCGGGAGCACTCCGCTCCGCCCCTCGGCGGACGACCTCGAGGAGACGATCCCGCCCGTGACCCCATCGACGACCCCGCTGCCGACCGACGACCTCTCCTCGGACCGCTTCGCGCGGCATGCCGCCTCCACACTCCGACGCGGGGTGGGCCGACGGCAGATGCTGCAGGTCGCCGCGGCCCTCGGGGCGAGCGGCGCGCTGATGTCGGCCTGCGCCCCGTCGTCCGGGGAGCCCGCGACCGGGGATCCGACGCCGCCCGCCGGGGCCGGGCAGATCCTGCAGCCGGGACGAGGAGAGATCCCAGGCGACCACTACCTCGGTTCGGAGACGGACCAGGTGATGTGGGGCTATGTGCCCACCGTCCACTCCGATCCGGTGCTGACCGTCGGCTCCGGCGAGACCGTGACGATCGATGCGGTCTCCCACGAGGGGATCCTCGAGGACCAGGGGCGGGACCCGCGGGAGTTCTTCGGCGCGCACGGCGTGGAGGCCGGCTCGGTGCTCGAGGACGCGATCGCGATCGCCGCCGACTACGACCGCACCGCCCGCGACTTCGCCGCCGACGGCCCTCACGTGGTCACCGGACCCATCGCCGTCGAGGGCGCAGAGGTCGGCGACGTCCTGAAGATCGAGACCCTCGAGGCGGTCCCCCGCGTCCCCTACGGCGTGGTCTCCAGCCGGCACGGCAAGGGAGCGCTCGCGCTCACCGCCGACGGCGCCGCGCCGGAGGGCGCGTCCCTCGAGCAGGTGATGCCGGCGGCGTCGACGGACGGCCGGGGCACGGCCGACCCGATGGCCTGGGGCAACGTCTCGGTGTTCACCCCGATCGAGGACGGACACGGCGTGATGGCCTACGACGGCGGGGCGGCCAGGTTCCCGCTGAGACCCTTCATGGGGATGATGGGCGTCGCCCGCGCCGAGGCCTCCTCCCCCACGGACCCTTCCGCCAACTCGATCCCGCCGACCCTCGGGGGCGGCAACATCGACATCCGGCTGCTCGGCCCCGGCTCCACGTTCTACCTGCCGGTCCATGCCCCCGGCGCCCTGTTCTACGTCGGCGACCCGCACCATGCGATGGGCGACGGGGAGGTGGCGCTGACCGCCATGGAGGGCTCGCTGCGCGGCACCTTCCGTCTGACGGTGTGCAAGGAGGGCGAGGGGGACGCGCCGCGGATCGCGCACCGCTATCCCTTCGCGGAGACCGCCGACGCGTGGATCCCGATCGGGCTGTCCGATCCCGACGGGTCGGTCGACGGCCAGGGCAGCGACCTCGACGTCGCACTGCGCACGGCCGTCGTCAACGCGCTGGAGTTCCTGGAGCAGGAGCTCGGCATGGACCGCGCGATCGCCTACGCCTATCTCTCCGCCGCCGCGGACTTCACGATCTCCCAGGTCGTGGACCGCACCGTCGGGGTGCACGGGATCATCGCCAAGAGTCACTTCGCCTGAGACGCGGGACGGCCCGGGCGATCGCTGCGGATCGCCCGGGCCGTCCGGGAGGTGCGGGGCCGGGTCGCTCAGGCCTCCAGCAGCGCGTCGACGAAGCCGTGCGGGTCGAAGGGCGTGAGGTCGTCCATGCCCTCGCCGAGTCCGACCATCTTCACGGGCACGCCGAGCTCGCGCTGGACGTTGACGACGATGCCGCCCTTGGCGGTGCCGTCGAGCTTGGTGAGCACGATGCCGGTGATGTTCACGGCCTCGGAGAACACCCTCGCCTGCTGCATGCCGTTCTGGCCGGTGGTGGCGTCGATGACGAGCAGCACCTCGGCGACCTCGTCGCCGTGCAGGCCCTTCTCGGCGACCCGGCGCACCTTGCCGAGCTCGTCCATCAGGCCCTTCTTGTTCTGCAGGCGGCCGGCGGTGTCGATGATGACCACGTCGACCTCCTGCTCGATGCCCTTCTTCACGGCGTCGAAGGCGACGGCGGCGGGGTCGGCGCCGTCGCGGTCGGCGCGGACGGTGTCCACGCCGACCCGGGAGCCCCAGGTCTCGAGCTGGTCGGCGGCGGCGGCGCGGAAGGTGTCGGCCGCGCCGAGCACGACGGTGCGGTCCGCGGCCACGAGCACGCGGGCGAGCTTGCCGACGGTGGTGGTCTTGCCAGTGCCGTTGACGCCGACCATCAGCAGCACGGAGGGGACCTCGGTGCCGTCCTCGGCGGTGCGGCGGGTCGCGGCGAGGCGGCGGTCCAGGTCCGGGTCGACGAGCGCGACGAGCTCCTCGCGCAGCACCTCGCGCACGGCGGCCACGTCGTCGGTGCCGAGCACCTGGATGCGGCGCTTGAGGTTCTCGAGCATCTCGTCGGTCGCGGCCGGGCCGAGGTCGGCCATCAGCAGCGTCTCCTCGATCTCGTCCCAGGTCTCCTCGTCGACCGTGGAGCGGGTGAGGAGGGTGAGGATGCCGCGGCCGAGGGCGCCGGAGCGGGAGAGCCGCTCGCGCAGGCGCAGCATGCGGCTCTCGGGTGCCTCGGGGGTCTCGATGACGGGACCGGCGGGGGCGGTCGCCGTGCCGTCCTCGGCAGGAGCCTCGGGCTGCGCGGTCCCGGCCTGCGCGGTCTCCGTCGGGGCGGTCTCCGTCGGAGCGGCGGTGTCGGTCCCGGCGGTGTCGGATTCCGCTGTGCCGGGCTCCGCAGTGCCGGGACCGGCTGTGTCGGCCGGTGCCGTCCCGGCGGGGGCGTCGGCGGGTGCGGACGCGGCGGGGGCCTCGGGCGCCTCCTGGTCGAAGGGGACGTCCTCGGCGGGGGCGGTCTTCTCGGCAGGAGCGGCGCCGTCCGGCGCCTGCTCGCCCGCGGCGGGCCGCTCGGCGGTCTTCGGGGTCGGGGCGGAGAGGGTATCCGCCCAGGTCGGGGCGGCGGGGCGTTCCTTGACCGCGGTCGCGGTGCCGGTGGTGGAGCCGGGCTCGCTCCTCGAGGAGTCCTCATTGCCCCGCTGCTCGTCGCGGTCCTTCGAGGAGGACGAGCGGCCGCGGCTGCGGATGTAGGCCCAGGCACCGACGCCGAGCACGACGACACCACCGCCGCCTCCGGCGATCAGGGCGAGTAGGGCATCGGGATCCACGGGTCACCTCCGAGGTCGGGGAAGCCGGCGATGCGGCGAGGACAGCTGCCAGTCTAGGGCCGTCGCCGGGCCGTCCCTGCGTGAGTCCCGGATCCGGGCGCGACCTGCAGCGCCGGGCCCGGTGGAAGGGGGCGGGTCAGCCGCGGCCGGTGCGGGAGGTGTGGCGCGGGTGCTCCGCGGCCGTGCCGTCCTCGTCCTCGCGCGGGAGGCGCAGATGGGGCATCGCGACGGCTGCCAGGATCATGACGGCCAGGACCACGGCGAGGATCAGGAAGAGCACGACGACGAAGGGCAGCGGCATGCCCATATTGTGCACCGACGACGGCGCGGTCCCCGGGAGCGTCCTGGACGGCGCGTCACCGGGGACCGCGGGGACCGACGGGCCCGCACGGCCCGCCGATCGCAGGGCTCAGCCGAGGCCCGGGAACCAGATCCCGATCTCGCGCTCGGCGGACTCCTCGGAATCGGAGCCGTGGACGAGGTTCTGGATGACGGGGAGGTCCTGCTCGCAGGCGAGGTCGCCGCGGATGGTGCCGGGCGCGGCCTCGGTGGGGTTGGTGGCGCCGGCCAGGGAGCGGAAGCCCTTGATGACGTTCACGCCCTCGACGACGAGCGCGACGAGCGGGGCGGCGCCCATGTACTCCACGAGGCCGGGGTAGAAGGGCTTGCCCTCGTGCTCGGCGTAGTGGGCGGCGAGCTCCTCGGCGGTGGCGGTGCGCTGGGCGAGGGCGACGATGTCGTAGCCCTTCGCCTCGATGCGGCGGAGGATCTCGCCGCGCAGGCTGCGCTGGACGGCGTCGGGCTTGAGCAGGACGAGAGTGCGCTGTGCGGTCATGGGATCAGGGTACCCACAGGTCAGCCGTGGTCATGTCAGCGCTCGTCCGTCCCGTCGGAGGCCAGCAGCCTCGCGTCCACGGCGTCCTTCTCGCGGTCCAGCTGGCGGCCCTTGACGATGCCGTAGGCGAGCATGGCGGCGAAGCCGAGGCCGATCACCCACATCGCAGAGACCTGGAGGCCTAGCAGGATCGCCGGGATCTGGAGGGCGAGGGCCAGCCAGTAGGCCCAGGCGCCGCGGCTGAGCAGCCCCCCGTTCAGCAGCAGGGCGATCGCGGTGACGAGTCCCCAGGTCCAGGTCAGGGCCCGGTCGTCGGGGGCCAGCTGATGGGCGACGAGCACCGCGAAGAAGACGACGAGCGCCTCGCACACGAGCACCGTCGCGGTGATCATCCGCTGTGCGCCGTGGGAGCGGGGGGAGGGGGTGAGGTCGAGGTCCATCTCTCTCACACCTCCTCGGGGATGCCGAGCAGGTCGCGGACCTCGGCGGCGAGGGTGACGGACCCGGCGACGACCACGCCGCCGAACTGGTCGCCGTCGGCCTCGGCGAGGTCGACCGCGATCTGGATCGCGTCGGGCAGGCTCTCCTGCTCGAGCACCCGGTCCTCGTCCTCGAAGATCTCGCGGGCGATGTCGGCCAGACGGTCCGCGGGGATCGCGCGGGGGGAGCTGGAGCGGGTGATGACCACGGCGTCCAGCAGCGGCTCGAGCACCTCGAGGATGTCGTCGGCCTCCTTCTCCTGGAGGATGCCGACCACGCCGATGGTGCGGGTGAAGCGGAAGTTCTCGCGCACGGTCGCGACCAGGGTCAGGGCGCCGGCGGGGTTGTGTGCGGCGTCCAGCAGCACCGTCGGCGCCTGGCGCACCACCTCGGCGCGCCCCGGGGAGGTGACGCTCGACAGCGCCGCCTGCAGCAGCTCGCCGTCCAGCGGGGAGCTGCCGCCGCCCAGCAGCGCCTCCGCGGCGGCGACGGCGAGCAGGGCGTTGCGGGCCTGGTGCTCGCCGAGGAGGGAGAGGAACACCTCCTCGTAGCGGCCGGCGATCCCCTGCAGCGAGAGCATCTGCCCGCCGACGCCCGGGGTGCGGGCGAGCACGCCGATCTGGTGCCCCTCGACGGAGGCCTCCGCGCCGAGCTCCGCCACGCGCTCGCGCAGCACGTCGGCGGCGTCCTGGTAGGGCTGCTCGGCGAGGACCGCGATCGCCTCGGAGGTGAGGATCCCGGCCTTCTCCCCCGCGATCTCGGCGATCGTGTCGCCGAGGTACTCCTGGTGGTCCAGGGAGATCGGGGTGATCACGGCGACGTCGGGGTCGACCGCGCCGGTCGCGTCCCAGGTGCCGCCGAGGCCGATCTCGACCACGGCGACGTCCACGGGGGCGGAGGCGAAGGCCTGGAAGGCCATCGCGGTGAGGTACTCGAAGTAGGTCAGCGGCGGGCCGCCGGCGGCCTGCGACTCGGCGTCGACGATCTGCGCGAAGGGCTCGACGTCGCGATAGGCCTGGAGGAAGCCCTCTTCGTCGATGGGCGCGCCGTCGATCGCGATCCGCTCGGTGGGCGAATGGAGGTGGGGGCTCGTGGTGCGGCCCGTGCGCAGCCCGGCCTCGCGCAGGATCCGCTCGAGGATCCGGGCGGTGGTGGTCTTGCCGTTGGTGCCGGCGATGCGGATCGAGCGGTAGGAGTTCTGGGGGTCGCCCATCAGCTCCATCACCCGGCGGATCCGGCTGAGGTCCGGCTCGATGCGGTTCTCCGGGGCGCGCTCGAGGAGCGCGGCATAGACCTCCCGCAGCTCGGGGGACATCGCCGGACGGGAGGAACCCGGGCGGGGAGAACTGGGCACTGCGGCTCCTGGGTGCGGGGCGGGACGGGCCGGATCAGTGTACGAGGGGCACCTGGGACCCGGGGACCGGGCGACCCCGGGGCGCGGGCGATCGGGGCACGGACGACCGCTCCTCCCCACGTCGCGGTCGTCCACAGCCCGCCCCTACCCCGCTCGTGCTGCGCCGCGCCCTCCCTAGCCTGACCGCGAGCGCCGGCGCCGTCGGGGCGAGGGGCGCCGGGCCACGGGCTCGGCAGGGCGAGGGGACGGGAGGGACGGCATGGGGGACGGGGCCGACGCAATGCTCGGCATGGACACGGACCGCTGCCTCCTGCAGGCCGACCGTCTGGCGGGGGCCGCCGACCGGCTCGCGGGGCTGCGCAAGAGGGTCGACGACGCCGTCGGCGCCGCGACCTGGCACGGCCCGGACGCCGACGCCTTCCGGCTCCGCTGGTCCCTGCTGTCCCAGGGCCGTCTGCGCCAGGCCGGCGAGCGCCTGGGGATGCTCGCCCGCCGGATCCGCGTCGAGGCCGCGGTGCAGGAGCGCGCGTCGGCGGCCGACGGGCACGGCGTGGCCTCCCCGGGCCGTGCCCTCGCCCCCGTCGGAGCAGGAGGACGTCTCCTCGCGGGTCCCTCCGCCGCGGCGTCCCTCCCCCTCCGCCGTGCTCCCGCATCCCCCGCCCTCGTCTCCGATGCCCTCGGCGCCGGGGTCGCGCTCGGCGCCGCGGAGCTCACGGGCGTCGTGGTCGGGCTCGGCGGCGACCCGGACGGGATCGACCAGGTCCGGGACGAGCTCGGGCACCTCGGCGGGATGTTCGAGGACTGGGCGGCGGGCGGGGACGCCCCCACCCTCGCCCGGCTCGGCGCGAGCACCCTCCTCCTCAGCGGCGCGATCGCGCTCGCACCGGTGGAGACCGTGACCGACACCGGTCTCCTCGACCCGCGCACCGACGTCACCGTGCACGCCGTCGTGGAGGTCCCCTCGAGCACGGCTCCGCGCAGCCTCGCCGACCTCGTCGCGGCGAACGACGAAGCCCGCCGACCGCTCGCTGGTGTCCCAGGCGACGGCGACAGGGACGGTGCCGCGGCGGGGCGGGTGCGGATCCAGACTGTGCGCGGCCAGGACGGCGGGGAGACGTACATCGTGCACGCCCCGCCGACCGGGGGCGCGCCGATCTGGGATCCCGACTCCTGGGGCGCGCAGGGGAACTCCGCCGGCTGGGACTCGAACCTGCGGACCATGGCCGGGCAGGAGTCGGCGGCGATGGCAGACATCCGCACGGCGATGGCCGCAGCAGGGGTCCCCGACGGGGCCCACGTGCTGTTCGTGGGCCATTCGCAGGGCGGGCTGACAGCCGCACATCTCGCGGCGGACCCCGGCTTCAACCGGGCCGACGGAGCACCGGGCAGCTACGACATCACCCACAGCTTCTCGGTCGGGTCGCCGGTGGGGACGGTGGTGCCGGCACAGGCCTCGACCAGCACGGTCAACGTCTCGCACAGCTCCATGCTCGAACCGTCCCTGCTGCTGCGGCATCCCGTGACCTGGCCGACGCCGCTGCGGATCGCCGATCCCGTGCCGCTGCTGGACCTGGCCGGGCACCGGATGGACGGCAGCCGCGTCTCCTCCCCCGCCGTCCGCGAGGTGGTGCTCGAGGCGCCGACTCCCGCTCTCGGCGGAGCCTCCCCGCTCGAGAACGCCCATGAGTCGGTGCTCCGCACGGAGCAGGGCGTGGACCCGACCGGCGGCTATCACGGCAGCCTGCAAGCAGGGTCGGGGACCGACCCTGTGCTCGCCGCACTGCGGGAGGACCTGGAGGGGACCTATGTCGGCGACGGGGTCACGGTCGTGGAGGACGTCGTGGTCGTGGTGGGGCGGAAGGACCTGCGGTGAGCGCGGGGCAGGGCCGGGTCCCGCGGGCGGAGGACCCGGGCGGGCGCCGCAGGCCCCGGCTCAGGTCAGCCCGTATCTCGCGTAGAGCGCGCTCGCGCCCACCTGTTCCAGTCGGTAGTCCTCGACGGCCATGTCCGGCTCGAGGTCCCTGGCCGTGAACTCCTCGACACCGGCGAGGAAGCCCATGATCCCGCCGACGGAGATGTTCCCCTCGGTCTCGTCCCCCTCGTGCAGGGTCGTGACGACCGCGCGCATCGCGTCGTCGTAGATCGTGAACGCGTCCCTGCGCTCCTCGGCCGCGAGGTCGATCCGGCCGTGCAGGAGTCGACGGAAGGTGCCGTTCATGCCGCTCTCGATCTCGCACCCGGCCACGCCCTCGACCTCGAGCACCGCCGTGGTGACTCGACGGACCCGCCCGCTGCCGCCGCAGCCGGTGAGCGGGCCGACAGCAACTGTCCCCGCCGCCAGGAGCATGGTCCGTCGCCTCGTGATGCCGGCCATGACCTCCCCTTCCCCTGTCCCTGATCCCCACAGCGTGCCATTCGGCGAGGCCGGTGTCAGGACCCCGCGGGCAGTGAGGCCGACGGCGGGGAGGCGGCCGTAGACAGGGGCGCTGAGGCGCATGGGGCGACGAGCGGCCCTCCGTTCAGGCGACCTTCCATCGGTAGACGAAGGCGGCGACGGCGTCGCGCTTGATCGGCTCGTAGGGGCGGAAGGTGCCGTCGGACCATCCGGTGGAGTAGCCGTTCGCGGCCATCCAGGTGATCTCGTCGTAGAAGACCTCCGAACCCCGGTTCACGTCCTTGAACGGGGACCGGGTCGGCGCGGTGTATGCGGGCGCACCTGCTGCGCGATACAGGAACGCGGCCATGGCGTCGCGCTTGATCGGCTCGTAGGGGCGGAAGGTGCCGTCGGGCCAGCCCTGCGCGAGCCCCACCGAGTGAGCCCAGGTGATCTCCTTGTAGAAGACCGTGTCCTTCGAGTTCACGTCCTTGAACGGCGAAACCTTCGGCGGGGTGAACGCAGGGGAGCCCGCCGCCCGGTACAGGAAGGCGATCACGGCATCGCGCTTGATCGGGTCGTAGGGGCGGTAGACGGCGCTCGCGCCGCTCCCCCACCCCGTGGAGTAGCCCATGTGCTTCATCCAGGCGATCTCGGTGAAGAAGATCGTGCTGGCGTAGGGGACGTCCGCGAAGGGGTCCGCGGGCTTCTTCCCGAGCGGCGCGGCGACCGGGTACCGCGAGGTGCTCGCGCCCGTCGGGGAGCCGAACCACTGCGAGTACAGGCGGTAGAAGTTGCGGTTGCCGTAGGTGGCGCAGACGTCGTCGGCCACGGCCGCGGAGCCCGCATCGAGGGCCGCCTGGGTGGGGGTGAAGGGCGTGTAGTTGTACAGCGCGGCGGTGGCCCGGTTCGAGATGGTCACCTTCCCGTAGCCGCAGAACGCGAAGGGGCTGTACTGGATGTCGTAGCTGCGGCCAGCCTGGTAGCGGTAGCCGCGCTTCGCATCGCCGTACTGCTGCAGACGCACCCCGGCGTTGTAGATCTGCTGGGCGAAGCCGGCGTACTTCGGGTCGCAGGTCTGGAAGTCGGGGCAGCCGAAGCCGAGCGCCTCCCGCAGCATCTTCGGGGTCGCATTGCGCGTGGTGACGAGGCCCTGCTCCTTCTGGAGCATGGTCAGCAGCACCTTGGGGCTGATGCTGCAGGCGCGGGCGACGTCCGCGATGATCGTCCCGGCGCTCGCCGCCTTCTTCGCGGGGATCGCGGCGCAGTAGGCGTCCTTCGGCCGCTGTGGGGTGTCCATCCGGAGGTCCTTGAGGCAGTCCGCGCCGTCGGTTCCGCGGGTGCAGCTCGCGCCCTTCTGGTCGAGGAAGGCGTCGACCTGGGCGGCGGTCATGGAGGTGCCCGCGAACATCTGCGCATCGCTGATGAGGGTGCCGGGGACGAAGCCGCCGAGGCCGGCGGGCGGGGTGCGGGCCTCGGAGCCGGGGGCGGCGCCGAGGGCGCCGGCGGATGCGATCAGCACGGCGAGCACGAGGAGCGCGAGACGCCGACGAGCCCGCGTCGGAGCGGTCGTCGCGGAGGAGCGGGCGGGGGCGGGCGTGGACATGCGCTCTCCTGGGGATGGGGGATCCCCAGCTGGATCCCTCACAATGATACGTCCGACAGTTGCCCAGAAACCTGCCCTGACCAGCCGATACGCAGTCGTGACCCGAACCGGGCCGTAAATCGTCACGAAGCGGGCGAACTGACGTCCGCCGCTGTGATCAGGACGCGCGGGAGGGCCGACGGGACAGCTCGGGCGAGCTGCCGGGACGGCGTGGGAGGGCCGACGGGGCGGCGCTCCTCGCGCCGCCCCGACCCGCCTCAGGCCCGCTGCACCGAGACGGTGACGGTGCCGCCGGTGACCTTCTCGCGCGCCTCGTGCGCGCCCTCGGCGGGCCGCGCGGGGACCTCGAGCTCGAGCGCGAGGACCTCGCCGGCGACCAGCTCGCGGTGGGCGGCGACCGCGGCGACGACGGGCTCGTCGCCGTCCACGGTCAGACGGATCCGGTCGGAGATGTCCAGCCCCGCCTCGCGGCGCGCGGACTGGATCGCGCGGACCACGTCACGGGCGGTGCCCTCCGCCTCGAGCTCGGAGGTGACCCGGATGTCGAGGGCGAGGAAGTCGCCGCCGCGCAGCACGCCGACGGTCCGGCCCTCGAGGGCGGCGCTCTCACCGGCGACGAGGTCGAGGGAGTACTCGCCCTCCTCGAGCGCGATCCCGCCGGAGGTGACGGTGCCGTCCTCGGCCACGGACCAGTCCCCGGTCTTGGAGCCCTTGATCGCACCCTGCATCTGCTTGCCCAGCCGCGGCCCGGCGGCGCGGGCGTTGACGGTGAGCTTCTGCTCCACGCCCATGCCCTGCGCCTCCTCGCTGGTGACGTCCAGCAGGCGCACGTGCTTCACGTTCAGCTCGTCGGCGATGATCGCCGTGAACGGCTCGAGCGAGGCGGGGTCGTGGTGGACGACGGTCAGCTCGGCGAGCGGCAGGCGGGCGCGCAGGCCCTCCTTCTTGCGCAGCGCGTTGCCGGCGCTGGCGATCGCGCGCACGTCGTCCATCTGCGCGACGAGCCGCTCGTCACGCGGGAAGAGGGAGTCGTCGGGCCAGTCGGTCAGGTGCACGGAGCGGCCGCCGGTGAGCTCCTTCCAGATCTCCTCGGTGACCATCGGCAGCAGCGGCGCGGCGACCTGCAGCAGGGTCTCCAGGCACGTGGCCAGCACGTCGATGGCCTGCGCATCGCCCTCCCAGAAGCGGTCGCGGGAGCGGCGCACGTACCAGTTGGTGAGCATGTCCAGGTGGTCCTGGATCTGCTCGGCGGCGTCGGCGATCGCGAGCTCGCGGAAGGAGGCCCGCACCCCCCGCACCAGCTCGCCGGTGCGGGAGAGGAGGTAGCGGTCCATCACGTCGGTGGACTCGTGCCGGGCGGCGCCGCGGTGCCCCGTCGGCCGGCCGGAGGCGTCCTTCTCCCCCGCCGCGTTGGCGTACAGCGCCAGGAAGTACCAGACGTTCCACAGCGGCAGCACGACCTGGCGCGTGGCGTCGCGGATCTTCGGCTCGTCCACGACCAGGTTGCCGCCGCGCAGGATCGGCGAGGACATGAGGAACCAGCGCATCGCGTCGGCGCCGTACTTGTCGAACATCTCGCGCACGTCGGGGTAGTTGCGCAGCGACTTGGACATCTTCTGCCCGTCCTCGCCGAGGACGATGCCGTGGCAGATGACGGAGGTGAAGGCGGGACGGTCGAACAGGGCGGTCGAGAGCACGTGCATGACGTAGAACCAGCCGCGGGTCTGCCCGATGTACTCCACGATGAAGTCCGCGGGGTTGTGCGCCTCGAACCAGTCGCCGTTCTCGAAGGGGTAGTGCACCTGCGCGAAGGGCATGGAGCCGGAGTCGAACCAGACGTCGAACACGTCGGTGACGCGGCGCATGGTCGACTTCCCCGAGGGGTCGTCGGGGTTCGGGCGGGTGAGCTCGTCGATGTAGGGGCGGTGGAGGTTGACCTCGCCGTGCTCGTCGCGCGGGAGGGTGCCGAAGGCCTCCTCGATCTCGGCGAGGGAGCCGTAGACCTCGACGCGCGGGTGGTCGGGGTCGTCGCTCTTCCACACCGGGATCGGGGTGCCCCAGTAGCGGTTGCGGGAGACGGCCCAGTCGCGGGCGCCCTCGAGCCACTTGCCGAACTGGCCGTGCTTGACGTTGCCGGGCACCCAGTCGATCTGCTCGTTGAGCTCGAGCATCCGCTCGCGCTGGTCGGCGACCTTCACGTACCAGGAGGAGACGGCCTTGTAGATCAGCGGGTTCCGGCAGCGCCAGCAGTGCGGGTAGGAGTGCACGTAGCTGGTCTCGCGCAGCAGGCGGCCCTCGCGCTGGAGGTTGCGGATGATCGGGCGGTTCGCCTCGAACACCTGCAGACCGGCGATCTCGTCGAGCTCGGTGCCGCGGAAGTAGTCGTGGAACTGCGCGCCCTCGTCGACGGAGACGATGACGGGGATGCCGTAGGCGGCGTTGACCTGCTGGTCGACCTCGCCGTAGGCGGTGGCCTGATGGACCACGCCGGTGCCGTCGTCGGTGGAGACGTAGTCGGCGACGGTGACGATCCAGGCGTTCTCGGTGCCCCACTTGGCGCGGTCCTCGGAGTAGACCGTCCACAGCGGCTGGTAGGTCATGCGCTCGAGCTCGTTGCCCGCGAAGCGGCGCTCCTCGATCGCGGCGACGGCGTCCTCGGCGCTCTCGTAGCCGAGCTCCTTGGCGTGCGCGCCGACGAGCGCGGCGGCCAGCAGGTAGCGGCCCTCGCCCGCGGCGGCGCCGTCGGCGGTGCCGAGCGGGCCGGCCGGCAGCACCGCGTACTCGAGCTCGGGGCCGACGGCGAGGGAGAAGTTGGTGGGCAGGGTCCAGGGCGTGGTCGTCCAGGCGAGCGCCTTCACGCCCGCCAGTCCCAGCTGCTCGGCCTTCTCGCCGGTGAAGGGGAAGGTGACGGTGACGGTCTGGTCCTGGCGCTCCTGGTAGACGTCGTCGTCCATCCGCAGCTCGTGGGCGGACAGCGGCGTCTGGTCCTTCCAGCAGTACGGGAGGACGTAGTAGCCCTCGTAGGCGCGGCCCTTGTCGTGCAGGGTCTTGAACGCCCACAGCACCGACTCCATGAAGGTGACGTCGAGGGTCTTGTAGTCGTTCTCGAAGTCGACCCAGCGGGCCTGGCGGGTGACGTACTCCTCCCACTCCTTCGTGTACTTCAGCACGGAGGCGCGGGCAGCGTTGTTGAAGGCCTGCAGGCCCATGTCCTCGATCTCGGACTTCTCGGTCATCCCGAGTTCCCGCATCGCCTCCAGCTCGGCGGGCAGGCCGTGGGTGTCCCAGCCGAAGCGGCGGTCGACCTTCAGCCCGTCCATGGTGCGGAAGCGCGGCACGACGTCCTTGACGAAGCCGGTGAGCAGGTGCCCGTAATGGGGCAGGCCGTTGGCGAAGGGCGGGCCGTCGTAGAAGACGAACTCGTCGGCGCCCTCGCGCTGGGCGATGGAGGCGCGGAAGGTGTCGTCGGTGCGCCAGAACTCCTGGATCGCGTTCTCGAGCGCGGGCAGGTGCGGCGAGGGGACGAGCGGGTCTCCGGAGACCGGGTAGACCATGGGACAACCTCCGAGGCGGAACAGGGGCGGCGGGCGGACTGCTGCCCGAGGACGCTCCCGGCGCGGGCCGGCGGCGCGGTACCACCTCGGTTGACGCCGCGCGCGCCGGCGCTGCCGACGCGGGGGCCTCCCCTCGTTCCTCAGCTGTGACGGGCTGGTCCCGGCGGGTTCTACTGGGCGCGGCGCCTGTCCTCGCGGACCGTGCTCGTGCTGTTCTTCCCGCGGCTCTCCGGTGATGGCCGGGTCGATGCCGATGCCGTGCAGTGTACGCGGGCTCGCCCGCGCGGTCACGACCGCCCCGATGGAAGAGACGCGAGGAACAGCCGCGCCGCGGCTCGCGGGCTCCGTCGCTCCCGGGTCCCAGCGCATGCGGTCGGGATCCTCAGCCGCCTGCCAGGTGGGCGGAGTCTCATGATCACGGCGGCTCCACCGGGGACGCCGTGGACGAAGGAGACGACATGGACGACGACATCCCTCACCGACGATCGCGCCTGGGCGCATCGACCCTCTCGGCGGCGGCGCTGCTGGTGCTGACCTTCGGCCCGTCCGCGCTCGCGCTGAGCCCCTCGACCGCCGCCTCCGCGGCCGCCGTGCCGCCGCGCGTGGTGGTCTCCGCCCCGGTCGCGGCCGCGGCCGCGCTCCAGACGACGCGCTCGCAGGACGAGGAGGACGCCGACGGCACCGACGCCGCCGCCGCGTCCGCCGCCTCCGAGGAGGCGTGAGTCACCTCCTTCGACGGTGACAGTCGTGGAACACTGGTCCCTCCATGGAACCGCGCGCCGCTCGGCGCGGTCGACGCAGAAGGAGCGAGGATGTCGCTGTTCGGAGAGCCCTTCACCGCCAAGTGCCTGAAGTCGGGGATCACGGTCGAGGTCGGGGAGGGCCAGTCCCTCCTCCAGGCGCTGCTCGACGCCGGCATCCCGATGGACTACTCCTGCGAGGGCGGGGTGTGCGGAACCTGCGTGGTGCCGCTGGTCTCCGGACAGGTCGAGCACATGGACGAGTTCCTCATGGACGACGAGCAGGACAGCCAGATGATCACCTGCGTCTCGCGCGGCGAGGGCGAGATCGAGATCGACGTCTGAGACGACGCGACCGCCCGCTGCCTCACAGGCGCGGGCCGGCCACCCACCAGGCGAGGCCGACGACGCCCATGAGCGCCGCGGCGCCGAGCACCGCCAGCGGCATCGGCAGCACGGGCCCGACCACGAGCAGCACGAGCACGCCGAGGGCGGCGAGCGCCAGCATCGTCACGAACAGCGCGGGCCGTCCCGAGACGGGCTTGCCGCCCGTGCCCGTCGCCGAGCCCCGGCCCGTCGCAGTATTCCGACCCGTCGCAGCGCCGTGCCGCGCCATCGCGTCCTCCGGGAGCATCGTGGTCATGCGATGGCCCTCTTCCCCTGGTCGTGCCGTGCCCTGGTGCGGGTGCGGCGCCCGCTGCGCCGCCTGACGGGACGATCCTCCCCCGCCCCGCACCGCGGGCACATCCCGCGCAGGGAGGACTTCCGCCTCCGCCTTTGGTCGTAGGCGCGCCCGCGACGGTCATGGCGTCTCCTCTCGGGGCGTCCGCGCTCAGCGGGCGCCGGGGTCGGGACCGGCGGGTCCCGCGCTCGGCTCGTCGTCGCGTCGGGCGTCCTGCTGATGCTCCCGGGCGTCCTGCCGGGCGAGGTCCGCGAACACGCCGCCGCGCGCGAGCAGCTCCTCGTAGGTGCCGCGCTCGACGATCCTCCCCCGCTCCATCACGACGATCTGGTCGGCGTGGCGGACGGTGGAGAGGCGGTGGGCGATCGAGACGGTGGTGCGTCCGCGCGCGACCGCGTCGAGCGCGCCGGACATCGCCCGCTCCGTGGCGACGTCGAGGGCCGACGTCGCCTCGTCCAGCAGCAGCACCGGCGGGTCGCGGAGGATCGTGCGGGCGAGCGCGAGGCGCTGCTTCTCCCCGCCGGAGAAGCGGTAGCCCCGCTCCCCCACGACCGTCGCGTAGCCGTCCGGGAGGGCGGCGATGTGGTCGTGGATCTGGGCGATGCGGCAGGCGGCGACGAGCTCCGCGTCGGAGGCGTCCGGGCGGGCGAAGCGCAGGTTCTCGGCGATGGTGGCGTGCAGGAGGTAGGTCTCCTGGGTGACCACGCCGATGCTCGCGGCGAGAGAGGACAGCGTGATCTCCCGCAGGTCGTGGCCGTCCAGGGTGATCCGGCCGTCGGTCGGCTCGTAGAGCCTCGCCATGAGATAGCCGGTGGTGGTCTTTCCCGATCCGGTCGCGCCGACGAGGGCCGTGTGCTTCCCGGCCGGGACCACGAGGTCCAGGTGCGCGAGCGCGGGCTCCTCGGCGCCGGGATAGGCGAAGGTGACGTCCTCGAAGCGGATCTCGCCGCGCACCCGCGCGGGGTCCAGGGCGATCGCGTCGTCGGCGTCGGCGATGAGGATCGGGGCGTCGAGGTACTCGAAGACCCGCGTGAACAGGGCGAGGGAGCTGTTGACCTGGGTCGCGACCCGCAGCAGGCCGTTGATCTGCGGGAACAGGGAGGACTGCAGGGCGATGAAGGCGACGAGGGTGCCGATGGTGATGCCGCCGCCCTCGGGATCGGCGAACAGCAGGTGCCCGCCCAGGAAGTAGGTCAGCGCCGGGAACAGCGCCATGATCGTGGTGAACACGGCCATCTGCCAGCGCCCGGCCATCTGGGAGCGGACCTCGAGGTCGGCGAGCTCGCGGGAGTCGTCGGCGAAGGCGCTGCTGAGCGTCTCGGTGCGTCCCATCGTCGCCCCGAGCAGGATCCCGGAGACGGACAGCGACTCCTGGATCCCGGCGGAGAGGTCCGCGGCCTTCTCCTGTCGGATGCGGACGATGGTGCGGCGGCGCCGGCCCACGCGCCGGTTCATCCACACCGCGAAGGGCAGGGCGATCAGCGAGAACAGCGTGAGCCGCCAGTCCATCGCGATCATGGCGACCAGCGCCATCGCGACCCCGGCGCCGGAGGAGACGATCTGGGTCATCACGGAGGTGACCACGGACTGCATCGAGCCGATGTCGGAGAAGATCCGCGACTGGATCTCGCCGGTGCGGGTGCGGGTGAAGAAGCCCAGCCCCATCCGCTGCAGGTGGGAGTAGACCGCCACGCGCAGGTCGTGCATCACCGACTGGCCCACGCGGGCCGAGAGCATCGACTGGGTGACGCCGAGGGCGCTCGCGACGACGGTGACGGCGATGAGCCCGCCGACGGACCAGGCGAGCACGTCGGCGCGCTGCTCGGGCAGGGCCACGTCGACGATCTCGCGGATCAGGAACGGGGAGACCACCCCGGCGGCCGCGGCGAGGACGATCAGCGAGAGCACGGCGGCGAGGGTGCCGCGGTAGGGGCGGAACAGGCCCAGCACCCGGCGCACATCGGGCTTCTGCCCGGGGGCGAGCTTCAGGTCGCTGCCGCCTCGGCCCCCGCCGCCGCCCACGCCGCCGCCGGGCATCCCGCCGTGGGCCATCAGAGTCCCTGGTGGCGGGCCACCCGGTGCGCCGCGGCCTGGGCGAGGGGGCGCACAGTGACCAGGTCGAGGTTCACGTGGTGCGGGGCGTTCAGGGCGTAGGAGACGACGTCGGCGCAGTCCTCCGCGGTCAGGGGCTGCTCGACCCCGTCGTAGACGGCGTCGGCCGCGTCCTGGTCGCCGAGGCGGACGAGGGAGAACTCCTCGGTGCGGACCATGCCGGGGGCGACCTCGATGACGCGCACCTTCTCGCCGTTCAGCTCGAGCCGCAGGGCGGCGGCGAGCATGTGCTCGCCGGCCTTGGCGGCGTTGTAGCCGGAGCCGCCGGGGTAGGCCTCGTGCCCGGCCACGGAGGTGACGAAGAGGAGGTCGCCGCGGCCGCTCACCCGCACGGCGGGCAGCAGCGCGCGGGTGACGCGGACGGCGCCGAGCACGTTGATGTCGTACATCCGCTGCCACTTCTCGAGGTCGGCCTCGGCGGCGGTCTCGACGCCGAGGGCGCCGCCGGCGACATGGACGACGGCGTTCAGGCTCCCGTCGAAGAGCTCTTCGACGCGGGCGACGAGCGCGGCGACGGACTCGTCGGAGGTGACGTCCACGGCGAGGACCTCGCAGCCGGTCTCGGCGGCGAGCTCGGCCAGGCGCTCCTCGCGCCGTGCGACGGCCAGGACCCGCCAGCCGTCGGCGACCAGGCGGGCGGCGGTGGCACGGCCGATGCCGGAGGAGGCACCGGTGACGACAGCGGTCAGAGGGGCGTCGGCAGGGCTGTGAGCAGTCATGGTGCCGAGCCTACGTCGGCGCGGGCGGCGCGAGCACGGCCGTCCCATCGGCGTCCGGGACGGCCGACCGGAGGGCGGACGCGCCCGGACGACAGGAGCGGCCGACGGCGATGCCGTCGGCCACTCCTGCGGGATGCGGGGCCTCAGACCCCGTGGACCTGCTCGTGCCGGCCCGCGGCGAGGTCGCCCTCGACCCGACCCTTCGAGAGCCGGGTCATGACCGCGGCGATCGCGCCGTCGCCGGTGACGTTGGTGGCGGTGCCGAAGGAGTCGATCGCGATGTAGGCGGCGATCATCAGGCCCACGGCCGCCTCGTCGAATCCGAGGATCGAGGAGAGCACGCCGGCGGCGGCCATGATCGCGCCGCCGGGCACGCCTGGCGCGGCGATCATCACGATGCCGAGCATGAACACGAAGCCCAGCAGCGCCGGGACGTTCAGCTCCATGCCGGTGACGATCATGATCGCGACGGCGAAGGTGGTGATCTTCAGGGTGGAGCCGGCGAGGTGGATCGTCGCGCACAGCGGGATCACGAAGTCGGCGATCGCATCGGGGATGCCGTTGCGCTTGGTGCACTCCACGGTGACGGGGATGGTCGCGGCCGAGGAGCTGGTGCCCAGCGCCGTCATGTAGGCCGGGAGCATCCGGCCCAGCATCCGCAGCGGGTTCCTCCCCATCGCGAGGCCTGCGACGCCGTACTGGGCCAGCAGCACCACCACGGTCATCGCGAAGACCAGCAGGATCACGGCGAGGAAGGTGCCGATGACGGCCCAGATCTGGCCGTTCATGGTCAGACCCAGGAACATGCCGAAGATGTACAGCGGCAGCAGCGGCACGATGATCGCCTCGATGATCCGCACGATGATCGTGCGCAGCTGCTCGAAGGACTCCTGCAGGGCGCCCTTCTTCACGAGGGTCAGTCCGATGCCGAGGCAGAAGGAGAGCACCAGCGCCGTCATCACGTCGAACACCGGCGGGATCTCGATATCGAAGTAGGCCGCGATCGCCGAGTCCTCGGGGTTCTCAAGGGTGCCGATGCTCGCGCCGTCCAGCATCCGCGGCAGCAGCACCAGGGAGATCCCGAGCGCGAACAGCCCGCACAGCACGGTGGAGAGATAGGCGATGCCGGTGGTGGCGGCGAGCATCTTCCCCGCGCCGCGGCCGAGCTCCGCGATCGCCGGGGTCACCAGGCCCACGATGATCAGCGGGATGAGGAAGCCGAGGAAGCCGGAGAAGATCCCGTTGAAGGTGGTGAAGACGCGGGCGATCGACTCGGGCATCACCAGGCCCAGCAGGATCGCGAGCACGATCGCGACGAGGATGCGGGGCAGGAGGCCGAAGCGGGGACGACGAGGAGCCGCGGAGGGGGTGCCCGCGGCGGAGTCAGCGGCGCCGCGCGCCGCCGCGGGATCCTCCGCGGCGGAGTCGACGGCGCTGTCGAGATTCGAGTTCATGAGGGTCCGGTTCGCTCAGGGGGACGGGGACCGGGACAGCGTAGACGGCCGATGCCCGCGGGCGCTCCACTGCAGGGAGGACGGTCCGAGCGCCGGGGGCGCCGACGGGGCCGAGGTGCAGGCCCGCGCAGCACCCACCTCTGTCTTGTGGCACGTCCCACAGCGCACTAAGGTTGATCGAGTGCCTGCTCACGGACGGATCGCCGCTGCCGCCTTCCGCCAGTACTCCACCTACCGGATGGCGACCGCCGCGGGCATCTTCACCAACACGATCTTCGGGTTCATCCGCGCCTCGATCATGTTCGCCGCGATCGGCACGGCGGGCGGCGAGCTCGGCGGGTACACGATGCTGCAGGCGGCGACCTATGTATGGCTGGGCCAGGCGCTGCTCGCCCCGATCGAGGCCTTCGGCACCCGGGAGGTGTCCCAGCGGGTCCACCAGGGCGACATCGCGGTGGACCTGCTGCGCCCCGTGGACCTGCTCAGCCTCCACTACGCGCAGAAGCTCGGCCGCGCGGCGTTCCTGCTGCTGGCCCGCGGCATCCCTCCGCTGGTGGTGGGCGCCCTGGTGACCGGGCTCGCCCTGCCCGAGCATCCGCTGTCCTACCTGCTCGGCGCCCTCTCGCTGCTGCTCGCGATCACGGTCGCCTTCCTCGCCGACATGATGGTGAACCTCGCCGCCTTCTGGCTGGTGGAGACCCGCGGGCTGACCGTCGTCTACAACGCGACGATGAACCTGCTCTCGGGCTTCCTCATCCCGATCGTGTGGTTCCCGGACTGGCTGCTGGCGATCGCGCGGGCGACCCCGTTCCCCTCGATGATCCAGACCCCGATCGACACCCTCGCGGGCCGCGTCCCGCCCGCCGAGGCGCTCGGGCTGATCGGCGTGCAGATCGGCTGGACGGCAGTGCTGGCGCTCGCGGCCTGGGCGATGCTGCGCGCCGGCACGCGGAGCCTGGAGGTGCAGGGTGGCTGAGCAGGAGAGGCCGGGCGCCGCGAGTGAAGGGAGCCGAACGGGGGCGCAGGACCGCCCCGTCTCGACCGCGCGCATGGTCGCGACCCTCTACGGCTCGCGCCTGCGCTCGCAGGCGACGTTCCGCACCAGCTTCCTCGCCGACGTGCTCGGCCAGGTGCTGATCGTGGGCACCGAGTTCCTCGAGCTGTGGGTGATCCTCTCCCAGGTCGGCGTCCTCGGAGGGATGACGCTCTCGCAGGTCGCGGTGGTCTACGGGCTCGGCGCCCTCGCCTTCGGGATCGGCGACATGTTCTTCGGGGAGATCGACGGGCTCTCGGCGCAGATCCGCTCCGGGCGCCTGGAGACGCTGCTGATGCGCCCGGTGCCGCTGCTGCTGCAGATCTCGAGCCTGGACCTCTCGCTGCGGCGCATCGGGAGGATCGCGGTGGGGCTCGGGATGTACGTGACCGCGCTGGCCATCGCGGGCTTCTCCCCGACCCCGGCGCTGCTGCTGCTCGCGGTGCTGGCCCCGTTCGCCGGCGCGCTGATCTTCGGAGCGCTGTTCACGATGGCCGGGGCGCTGCAGTTCTGGCTGGTGGACGGGCGCGAGTTCGCCAATGCCTTCACCTACGGCGGCAACTACGTCGCCACCACCCCCGGCGCCGTTTTCGCCCTGCCGATGCGGGCCTTCTTCACCGTCGTGATCCCGGCGACCCTGATCGCCTACGCCCCCGCCCTCGCGCTGCTGGGTCTGCCCGGCCCCGCACTGGTCCCGTCCTGGGCGGGATGGATCGGTCTGCCCGTGGCGGTCCTTGCCTGGACCATCGCCCTGGTGCTCTGGCGTTCGGGGGTCCGTCGCTACACAGGAGCAGGTGGATGACCTCTCACCCCGTCCCGTCCCTCCCGACCCCGTCGGACCCGTCGGGCGCCCGCAGCCCCGACGTCGAGTCCTCCCCCGCGCTCGAGCTCGCGCAGCTGCGTCGTGACTACGTCGTGCGCGCCGCCGCCCCGGGCTCCCGCCGGCGCCGGCGGCAGCAGGTGCGCGCGGTCGACGAGATCTCGCTGCGCATCGAGCGCGGAGAGGCCGTCGGCTTCGTCGGCGCGAACGGCGCCGGGAAGTCCACCACCATCAAGATGATCACCGGCATCCTGCAGCCCACGGCGGGCTCCGTGCGGGTGCTGGGGCGCGACCCGGTGCCGGAGCGTCGGCGTCTCGCCCGCGAGATCGGGGTGGTGTTCGGGCAGCGCTCGCAGCTGTGGTGGGACCTGCCGCTGCGGGACAGCTACCGGATCCTCGGCGCGATGCACCGCCTGACCGTTCGGGCCCTCGGCGCGCGCCTGGATCGGCTCGTGGAGGGGCTGGACCTCGCCGGGTTCCTCGACCGTCCGGTGCGTCAGCTGTCGCTCGGGCAGCGGATGCGCGGGGAGGTCGCCGCGGCGCTGCTGCACTCCCCGCAGCTGGTGGTGCTGGACGAGCCGACGATCGGGCTGGACATGGTCTCCAAGGAGGGGCTGCGACGCTTCCTGCGCGAGGACCGGGCCGAGCGCGGCACCACCCTGTTCCTCACCACCCACGACATGGGCGACGTCGAGCGGCTGTGCGACCGGATCGTGGTGGTCGCCTCCGGGCAGGTCGCCTACGACGGCGCGCTCGCCGGCTTCCGGGAGCGGCTCGGCTCGCCGCGCGAGCTCGTGCTCGACCTCGCCGCGCCGCGTCTCGAAGCGCTCGCGCTGCCCGAGGGGGCGCGGACCCTCGCGATCGAGGCGGAGGGGATCCGTCACCGGATCGCGTTCTCCGGGGCGGAGCTGACCGTGCCGGCGCTGCTGACCCGGATCGGCGCCCAGGCCGAGGTGCAGGACCTCTCCCTCACCGAGCCGGCCGTCGAGGACCTCGTGCGGCGCATCAACGCCGGGGACCGTCCGGGCTGACGACGGCGGGCTCGCCGGCCCCCTCCTCCCCGGACCGGCCCGGCCGACGCCGCACCGGGCGCGCCCCTGCGTTCATGCGGGGACACACCGTGCTCCGCGACCTGCCCTGATGCACACTGGTCCACGGGGGATACTGAGAGATCCCGTCTCCCGCCCGGCAGTCCCCGCCGCGGCAGGGCACGGCGCGAGAGAAGGAGGACCATGGCCCGCTCCTACGCCACCGTCGGACAGATGCTCACCTACGCCGTCGAGCGCACGGTCAACGCCCCGGAGAGCGCCGAGCGCACCGAGCGGCCCGTGCGCGCCGACGTGATCCTCCGCCACATGCTCGAGTTCGTGCTGATGGCCCCGCGCAGCCGCCGTGCGTTCCTGCGCACGGTGCTCCGGACCGAGCGCGCCACCGGCAGCATCGTCGCCGCACCGCGCCTGCACCGCCATTCCCCCGACCTGGTCGCCGAGATCCTCCCGACCTCCCCCGAGTCCGACGACGGCGCCCGCCTCGGCATCGTGGTGAGCACGGACGGGCTGCTGCGCACCACCCAGCTCGAGAAGCACCTGGCCGCGCTCGGCACCTCGGAGCACCATCTGCTGCTGGCGGTCTCGCGCCGCAGCGACCTCGTCGGCGGCGAGGAGCAGCTGCCCGAGCGGGTGCAGGCCACGAGCTGGCGCTCGCTCGCCCGGCGGATGTCGAAGGCCGATCCCGGCCATCAGGCGCTGTGGGAGACGATCGGGGAGATCGGCGAGAACTCGGGCCGGCCCATCGTGCAGTACCCGGTGGAGGCGAAGCGGCTGCTGACCAAGAAGTCGGTCGCCCGGGAGTTCCGCGGCCACCTCGACGTCATGCACCGCGCCTCCCGCGACCTGCTGGGCACCAGCCCGCACTTCTCGACCCGGCGCGGCCAGACCGATGCGCACCTCCAGGCGGGGGTGCGCCTGCACCGCACCGGCCTCGAGTTCGGCGAGGTCGAGCAGGGCACGCCCGTGCACCTCCAGCGCACCGGTCACGAGCCGGTGCCGCTGGGCATCGGCCTGCCCCGCACCGACGAGGAGAGGGCCGAGGCGACGGAGCGCCTGGAGACCCTCGCCCGCCGCACGGCCTGGCGCACCGACGAGGGCGCGATGCCCGCGCCGCAGGAGCTGATCGGCGCCCCCGCCTCCCCAGAGGTGGAGGGGGCGCGCCTGCTGCTGTGGGCGGTGCTGAACCCGATGCTGCTGCGGGACCGCGGCTTCGACGCCGCCCCTGCACGGCGACAGCCGGCGCTGACCGCGACCACGATGGGGCTGCGCCTGCTCCATCGCGGCGACGCGACCGGGACCACCTACCGGATCTGGGTGGGCGGCGAGCGGGACTGGACCCATCTGATCCCGAAGGTGACGCGTGAGGCGACGGCGGATCGGCCGGAGGAGACCTATGCGGTGGCGCCTCGCAAGAGCCAGTCCACCGCGGACTTCGTGTGGGAGGTCCACCGGGCGCTGCGCTCGCTGACGATCCCGTGATCTCGCGGCCTGTGCTCGTCGGCCCCGTGCCCCGTCGGCACGCCGGTTCCGCGTGGCCGGCCGGCCCGGCATGACCCGTCGGCCCCGCCGCGCCGTGCCGGGATGCGCGAGGATGGGGTCATGGATGCTTCGAGCGAGACCCCGGTGATGCACGGCGAGTACAAGGTCCGCGGCGGCAAGCTCGTCGCCGTCGACGTCACCGCCCAGGACGGCCGGATCGCCTCCGCGCATGTGTTCGGCGACTTCTTCCTCGAGCCCGATGAGGCGCTCGAGGACCTGAACACAGCGCTCGAGGGCATGGCGACCGACGCGACCGCCGCCGAGCTCGGCGCCGCGATCACCGACCGTCTCGCCGCCCTCCCCGAGCCGGTGCAGATGATCGGCTTCGATGCCGAGGCGGTCGCGATCGCCGTGCGGCGAGCCCTCGGGCACGCCTCGAGCTGGGACGATCTCACCTTCGATGTGATCGGCCCTGTGGTGATGCCCCCGGTGATGCACGTGGCGCTCGACGAGGTGCTGCCGAAGGAGGTCATCGCCGGGCGGCGCCGCCCCCACTTCCGGATCTGGGACTGGGACTCCTCGCTGGTGGTGATCGGCTCCTACCAGTCGCTGCGCAACGAGATCGACGCCGAGGGCGCCGCGAAGCACGACATCGGGGTGGTGCGCCGCATCACCGGCGGCGGCGCGATGTTCATGGAGCAGGGCAACTGCATCACCTACTCCCTCGTGGTGCCGACGTCTCTTGTGGAGGGGCTGAGCTTCGAGCAGGCCTACGCGTATCTCGACGACTGGGTGATGGGCGCCCTCGCGGAGATCGGGGTGAAGGCCCACTACGTGCCGCTGAACGACATCGCCTCCGAGCAGGGCAAGATCGGCGGCGCCGCCCAGCGCCGCTTCGCCGGCGGCGTCCTGCTGCACCACGTGACCATGAGCTACGACATCGACGCGGACAAGATGGGCGAGGTGCTGAGGATCGGCCGCGAGAAGCTCTCCGACAAGGGCACCCGCAGCGCGAACAAGCGCGTGGACCCGCTGCGCTCGCAGACCGGCCTCGCCCGCGAGCAGATCATCGACGGGTTCCTCGAGTACTTCCGCGCCCGCTACGACACCGTCGACTCGATGTACACCGAGGACGAGCTGGCGAAGGCGCGGGAGCTGGTGGAGACGAAGTTCGGCACCGAGGAGTGGACCGCGCGGGTGCCGTGAGGCGAGGTACGCGCGAGCGACCCCGCGCGGCTCTACGATGAGCCGTGCTCAGCTTCCTCCTCGCCCCGCGCTCGACGGTGCTCGATCTGCTCGCAGGCGATGACGACGCCTCCGTCGGCCCCGAATCCGCGACGGGCTGGACCGTGGCCTGGGTCGAGGATCCGGATCTCATCGAGGAGATCAGGACCGCGATCCTGGTGGACGAAGCGGGCGAGATGGAGATCGCTCTCGGCGTCCGGCGTGACGGGGTGACCCGCTCCTGGTCGTGGGCCGTGGACGAGGGCGAGGACGAGGAGCGCGTCGACGACGCCGACGGCGTCGTCGAGGTCGGTGACGGCGAGCATCCGGCCGACGAGGACGGTGCGGACGGGGCAGCGCGTGAGCTCTCCGCGGCGCTCGGGGCCTCGGACGAGACCCGGTCTGCGCTGCGAGACCTGCTCGCCCGGCGCAGCGAGCCGAACAGCTTCGTCGAACAGCTCGCCGCGATCACCGGCCTCCCTACCCCCTCACGGCCGCAGCCGTTGCAAGCACTCGTTCTCTCCCGGACCACGCCCGCCGCGACGCGCCTGACCGGTCAGATCGCCGCGACCGGGCTCGGAGACATCGCGCTGGCCGACCTCGGTGATGGCTGGTCGGGACTGCTCATGCTCGAGAATCCCGAGCTCGGCCCCCAGCTGGCGGATGCTGTCGGGCGCATGATCGCTGCGCAGGGGCTGCGTTCGCGGAAGAAGCGGGCGCTGCTGCTGTGGCGAGGCGAGAACGGCGCAGCCGGGTTCGAGCTGCACCGCGGAGAGAACCTGTACGCCTCGCACGACTGGGGCACCGGATGGACCGACGTCGTCAGCGCCGAGCTGTCGGTGCGCGACGCCTTCGCCGAGGAGCTGCTCGTGCTCGCCCCCGAGTCGTCGGAGCATCTCCCGCGCCTGCGCTCGCTGATGCGTGCAGACGCCCGGGATCGCGACCCCCTCGCAGAGCTCGTCGACCTCCTCGATCTGCCGTCCGACACGATCGCCGTGCTGGATCCGGGGGTGGACGGTACAGCGGCGGCGCCTTGGGACGACCCGCCGGTGCCGCTCGAGCTGCTCGAGCCGGCCGGGCTCGGACGCTTCATTCGCGGCCTTGTGACCGGCCGCGGCCTGCCGCCGCTCGCGCCCCGCTGGGTTCTGCGCGCATACGGGATGCTCTGCGCGATGGCGGGGCTGGTGACCTTGTTGCTTGGCGTGATGCAGGTGCTGGTCATCGCGACCGACGGCGCGTTCATGGACGAGCCCTCGGCCACCGCGGAGGACTGGATCTTCCTCGCCCTCGCGGTCGCGGCCACCGTCCTCAACGCGGTGATCGCCGCCGGGTCCTTCCTCCACGCCCGCGCAGCGGAGTGACGGGGGCCGCCGAGGGCTGCTGCCGGACGAGCAGGTTCCGACCGGTCGCGGTCCCGGTCACGCGCGAGAGCGCTCACAGTGCTGACGCCTGCGTTGCACGGGGGCGCAGACCTGGAACAATGACCCCATGACCGACACCGCATCGCGCCCTGACGCCCAGACCTCGATCCCCGATCGCCCCTCCCTCGAGGGCCTCGAGGAGAAGTGGGACGGCGTATGGAGCGAGCAGCAGCTCTACGCCTTCGATGAGGACACCACCCGTGACCAGGTGTTCAGCGTCGACACCCCGCCGCCCACGGCCTCGGGCTCGCTGCACATCGGCCACGTCTTCGGCTACTCGCAGGCCGACATGATCGTGCGCTACCAGCGCATGCGCGGCAAGAACTGCTTCTACCCGCTGGGCTGGGACGACAACGGCCTGCCCACCGAGCGTCGCGCCCAGAACTACTACGGGGTGCGCTGCGATCCCTCGCTCCCCTACGACCCGGACTTCACGCCCCCGATGGAGGGCGGCTCGAACAAGTCCTCCAAGGCCGCGAACCAGGTCCCGATCTCCCGCCGCAACTTCATCGAGCTGTGCGAGAAGCTGACCACGATGGACGAGAAGTCCTTCGAGGAGGTCTTCCGCACCCTGGGTCTGTCGGTGGACTGGAACCACAGCTACCAGACGATCGACGCCCATTCCCGCGCCACCTCGCAGCGCGCCTTCCTCGAGAACCTCGAGGCCGGGCAGGCGTACCAGTCCGAGGCCCCCACCATGTGGGACGTCACCTACCGCACCGCCGTCGCGCAGGCCGAGCAGGAGGACCGCGACCGCGAGGGCGCCTACCACCGCATCGGCTTCACCCGCCCCGATGGCGAGAAGGTCTTCATCGAGACCACCCGCCCCGAGCTGCTCCCTGCCTGCGTGGCCCTGGTCGCCCACCCCGACGACGAGCGCTACCAGGACCTGTTCGGCACCACCGTCACCTCTCCTCTGTTCGGCGTGGAGGTGCCCGTGAAGGCGCACCCGCTGGCCCAGGCGGACAAGGGCGCCGGCATCGCGATGATCTGCACCTTCGGCGACTCCACCGACGTGATCTGGTGGCGCGAGCTGGAGCTGCCCACCCGCTCCGTCGTCGGCCGCGACGGCCGCTTCCTGCCCGAGGCGCCGTGGATCACCACCGCCGAGGGCCAGGCCGCCTACGCCGAGCTCGCGGGCCTGACCGTGTTCAGCGCGCAGAAGCGCGTGGTCGAGATGGTCACCGAATCCGGCGACCTCGTCGGCGAGCCGAAGAAGATCTCCCACCCGGTGAAGTTCTACGAGAACGGCGACAAGCCGCTCGAGTTCGTCACCAGCCGCCAGTGGTACCTCACCAACGGCGGCCGTGACTCCTCCGAGGGCGGGCTGCGCGACGAGCTCATCGCCCGCGGCAAGGAGCTGACCTGGCACCCCGCCTACATGGAGTCCCGCTACCGCAACTGGGTCGAGGGCCTGGCCGGCGACTGGCTGATCTCCCGCCAGCGCTTCTACGGGGTGCCCTTCCCGGTCTGGTACGGCGTGGGCGAGGACGGCGAGACCGACTACGACACGGTGCTCACCCCGTCCGTCGACGAGCTCCCGATCGATCCGACGATCGACGTGCCGGCCGGCTTCACCGAGGAGCAGCGCGACCAGCCCGGCGGCTTCGTCGCCGACCCCGACATCCTCGACACCTGGGCGACCTCGTCCCTGTCCCCGCAGCTCGCGGGCGGCTGGAACTCGGACGACGGGGAGGACGGGCTGTTCTCCAAGATCTTCCCCATGGACCTGCGCCCGCAGGGCCACGACATCATCCGCACCTGGCTGTTCTCCACCGTCGTGCGCTCCCACCTGCAGCAGGACGCACTGCCGTGGAAGCACGCCTCGATCAACGGCTGGATCCTGGACCCCGACCGCAAGAAGATGTCGAAGTCCAAGGGCAACGTGGTCACCCCGATCGGCCTGCTGCAGCAGCACGGCTCCGACGGCGTGCGCTACTGGGCGGGCCGTGCGCGACAGGGCGTGGACACCGCCTTCGACGAGGGCCAGATGAAGATCGGCCGACGCCTCGCGATCAAGATCCTCAACGCCTCGAAGTTCGCGCTCGGATTCGGCGAGGCTCCCGCGGACCCGGCGGGTCGTCTCGCCGCGGATCCGGCGGCGGTCACCGATCCGCTGGACCGGGCGCTGCTCGCGCAGCTCGCGGACGTGGTCGACCAGGCCACCACCGCGAACGAGGACATGGACTACGCCCGTGCCCTCGAAGCCGTCGAGCCGTTCTTCTGGGCGTTCTGCGACGACTACATCGAGCTGGTCAAGGAGCGCGCCCACGGCAACTCCCCGGCCGGCGAGGCCGGTGCCGCCTCCGCGCGGACGGCGCTCGCGATCGTGCTCGAGGTGCTGCTGCGCCTGTTCGCGCCGGTGATCGTGTTCGCGACCGAGGAGGTCTGGTCGTGGTGGCGCGGCGGCTCCGTGCACACCCAGCCCTGGCCGGAGTCCGCGCCGCTGCGCGAGGCCGCCCAGGGCCAGGACTCCGCGCTCGTGGACTCCGTCGCCCAGGCCGCGATCGTGGTGCGGCGCATCAAGTCCGACGCGAAGGTCTCCCAGAAGACCCCGATCCTCGCCGTGACCGTCGAGGCTCCCGAGGCGGCGCTCGCGCACCTCGAGGCCGCCGCGGCGGACCTCACGGCGCTCGGCCGGATCGAGAAGCTCGAGCTGGTCGCCGGGGCGGGCGAGGAGATCACCACCCGCGACGTCGAGCTCGGCGAGCCGCCGGTCAAGCAGCCGCGCAGCAAGGCCTGAACGACCGGACGCGGGAGGAGCGCGGGCCATGCAGATCCGCACGTACCGTTCCGGGGTCAACCGGATGTTCCTGTGGATGGGCGTGGCCCTCGTCGTGGTCGCGGTCCTGGTCTTCGGCGCGGTGCCGGTGCTCGGCTGGTCCCTCACGCGCAGCCCGGGCCTGCTCGGGATGCTGCTCGGCCTGCCGGTGTTCGGCCTCGCCGGGGCGGTGATGGCGCTGGTCGGGGCGCGGCGCCGCGTGCTCGTCGGTCCGGACCGGGTGACCTGGTACGGGGTGCTCGGGGCCCCGAGCGTCGTCCTGTTCTCGGAGATCGCCCACGTCGAGGTGCCCTCGGGACGCCGGGGCCCCCGCGCCGTCGCGCTGCATCGCCGCGACGGGAGGGTGCAGGTGATCGGCGCGCTGGCCATGTCCTCGGGAGAGGGCGGCAACAGCGCGGACGGCGCCTACCGGGAGGCGGCGAGCGACCTCGTCGCCTCGCATGCCCGGTGGTGGGCGCAGGCCCGGGGCCCTCAGCAGGGCTGGACGCCGGGACGACGCTGACCCGCCGCGGCTGACCGCCGGCGCCCGGTGCTGGGTGCGACGGCGATCCGGCCGACGGCGACGCTGCTCAGAACGGCCACTTGTCGGAGACGTAGTCAGTGGCCCCCTGGAACGCTCCGGAGGCGTCGCCGATCGCGTCGTCGATGTCGTAGTCGCCGGGGGTGAAGGTGTTCACGATCTGGTTGGGATGGACCGCCACGGTGGTGGAGCCGCCGAGTCCGAGATCCTTCGCGATCGATCCGGCGACGCTGACGGAGATCTCATCGGTGGAGATCGTCTGCCCAGCTCCCGCCCCGACTCCGTAGCCGACCTTCTCGCTGATCGAGGTCGAGCCCGAGAACCAACCGCCGGGCGCGGTCGCCTCGAAGGTCTGGGTCGCCTGCGCCCCGGCGAAGGCCCGGGCGTCGAAGCCCTGGCTGAAGCCGTTGACCTGACCGTCCTCGTTTCGCGTGACGTGCGAGTACGCGTTCGCGCTGGCGTTCGCCCCGGCGTAGAGCTCCTGCCTGATGGTCCCCGAATTGCCGAGCGGGCCGTCGACGGTGGCGTACTGCGTGGAATAGGCGCCGGCCCCGGCGCGGGCTCCGGCGGCGACGCCGTCCGGTCCGACGGTGCCGCCCGCCTCCGCGTAGCCCTCCGCGCCCACCCGGGCGCCGGCCTGGATCCCGGTCCCGAGAGGTCCTTCGAGGCGGTCGTCGATGCCGATCTCCGCGCTCCCCCGCCCGCCGAGGGTCCCGGTCACGTTGCCGTACGGATCGGTGGTGACGTTGGTGCCGAGGCTGTAGTCGTATCCCGCGTACCCGTCGAGGAATCCGTAGCTCTCGTCGATCTCGCGCCCGTCCCACAGTGAGTCGCCGCCGGTGATCTGCTCGCCGATCGGTCGGTCGTCCCCGTACTTCGCGCCGCGCGAGGTGAAGCCGGTATCGCCGAAGAACTCCTGCGGCCCGTCGCCGTCGCCGCCGGTGAACCAGTCCTCGAGGTCCTTGCGGAGGTGGTCGATGACGCCCGGGGTGAGGGGCAGCCCGGGGATCGGCGCGGGCAGCGGCATCAGCGGGCCTGGGAAGGGCATCGGGAACAGGTCGCGCAGGATGTCCAGCGGGCTGCCCCCGTCCCCGGCGGAGGCCTCGTCCTGCTCGTCGGCGTGGCGGCGGATCTCCTCGCCGCGGCCCTGGAGGTCCTTCGCCTTCGCGCGCAGGCCGGGCGCGATCACACCGTGCCAGAGGGCGCGGAACGCCATCGCGTCCGGTCCCATCCACGGCACGGAGTCGATGAGCCTCGTCGCGGCGTCGGTGATCTCGTCGACCGTCCGCGATCCCTGCTCGAAGGCGGTCCCCTGCTGCCGCATCTGCTCCGTGTCGCCGCCCTGGAAGCCTGCCATCATCTCTCCCCCGAAGTCCTCGTCGCGCGACCGGACCGTGTCCGGTCCCGCCCCTGCCCCACTGCTCCTGTCGACCGAGCCGGGCACGGCGACGCTGATCAGCCTAGGCAGGCCGCGCAGCACCGACCATGGGGAGTCCTCCCCATCGGCGGGCGTCGGGACCCGCCGTGCTGCCACGGCGGCGAGCACGAGAAGTGACCACGCTGAGCTCGCCGCCCCCGCCCGCGAGCCGACGGGTGGTCGCGATCGCGCAGCTGCGCGACGGACGCCAGGTCGAGGGGCGGGCCCTCTAGGAGTCGCCGACCTCCCCGGCCGTGCTGCTCAGTCCCTCGGGCCACAGCCGCGCCCAGAACGCCCTGCTCGGCGCGCACCGCGCCTGGCTCGCCGGCCACCGCTGAGGCCCTCGGCACGTCGGCGCCCGCCCCGAGCAGTAGGCGCCCGCCCCGGGACGATGCGGGGGACAGCGGTGTGTCAGGACGCTCCGCGGCCCGTGCTCAGCGCACGATCTCCCGGTGCCCGGCGTCCACGCGGCGGGTCCAGCCGCGGCGGTCGAGATGCTCGAGCAGCGGGATCGCGACGCGGCGAGTCGTCCCCAGCGCCTGGCGGGCCTCGCTGGTGGTGAAGGGCTGCTCGAGCCGGGCCAGCTCCCGCATCGCGAGCGCGGGCGCGGCGGGGAGCAGCACGACTTCGTAGGGCAGTCGCAGCAGCCGTCCCTGCGCTGCGGCGGCGGCGAGCTCGCGGGCACCGAGGCGGAGGGCGGCGAGGTCCTCGGCCTCCGGGGCGCGGAAGGGTGTCTCGGCGAGCCGTCGTTCGAGCTGCGCGACCCCGTCCTCGGCGGCGCCGAGGCCTGTGGCGGCGGCAGGGTCCTTCACCCGGCCGGCCTCGAGCGTGAGGCCGGCGGCCGCCACGATCGCGTCGAGCAGCTCCGGGGCGGGCAGCGCCAACGCGTCGGCGGCGGCCTTGCGAGGCAGGCCGGCGGAGAGCGGATCGGCCTGCACGGCCTCGGCGACGAGGGCGGTCAGCTTCTCCCGCCAGTCGGCGAGCGCCCGAGCGTCGACGAGCTGCTCGCCGCGGCGCTCCACGCCGTCGGGCAGCTCCTCGGGGACGGCGAGGCCGTAGCGGCGCAGCGCCTGCTCGCTCACGGCGCCGCGGCGTGCGACCTCCCCGGCGAGGTCCCCGCCCGCGGGCATCGCCTCGAGCACGGTCTG
>NZ_KV788734.1:0-6656 GCF_001807385.1 Brachybacterium sp. HMSC06H03
CCGCCCCGCGACCGAGCACGCACCGCGCCGGGGCGGGCGCGGGGGTGCCCGGCGGGGGAGAGGTCACCAGCCCCGCTCGCGCCAGGCCGGTAGGGAGGCCCGCTCGGCCCCGAGCGTGGTGTCGTCGCCGTGGCCCGGGTACACCCAGGTCCCGTCGCCCAGCCGGTCGAAGATCCGCTGCTCGACGTCGTCGATCAACTGCGCGAAGCGCTGCGGGTCCCGGTCGGTGTTGCCCACCCCGCCGGGGAAGAGGGAATCGCCGGTGAAGAGGTGGTCGCCCTCCTCGCCGCCGCGCCACAGCACCGCGACCGAGCCGGGGGTGTGGCCGCGCAGGTGGATGATCTCCACCCGCTGCTCGCCGAACTCGATCACGTCGCCGTGGGCGAGGGGGAGGTCGATCTTCTCCGCGATCTCCTTCGCGTCCTCCGCACCGGCGGCGGTGCGGGCGCCGGTCGCCGCGACCATCTCCGCCAGAGCGCCCACGTGGTCGTGGTGGGAGTGAGTGGTGAGGATGATGTCCAGCCAGTTGTGCTCGGCGCCCGCCGCGATCATGCGGCGCAGGGCGACGGGGTCAGCGGCCGCATCGATCAGCAGCTGGGCGCCGCTCGACCGACAGGTCAGCAGGTAGGCGTTGTTGTCCATCGGCCCGACAGACACCTTGCGGATCTGCAGGTGCTCCAGGTCTCGCACGGCGGGCTCGCCGCCCGGCTCGACATGTCCGGTGTACTCATGATCGTTCATGGGGACAGTATGTCGCCCTTATCTCCCCCGAACAACTGTTCGAAGGTCGGTGTGCGCCCCTAGAATGCCGGGGTGACTGATTCCCTGGTCGTCCGTGGTGCGCGCGAGCACAACCTCAAGAACATCGACATCGACATCCCCCGCGACAAGCTGGTGGTGTTCTCCGGTCTGTCCGGCTCCGGCAAGAGCTCCCTGGCCTTCGACACCATCTTCGCCGAGGGGCAGCGACGCTACGTCGAGTCGCTCTCCAGCTATGCGAGGCAGTTCCTCGGGCAGATGGACAAGCCCAGCGTCGACCTGATCGAGGGGCTCTCCCCGGCGGTCTCGATCGACCAGAAGTCCACCAACCGCAACCCGCGCTCCACCGTCGGCACGATCACCGAGATCTACGACTACCTGCGCCTGCTGTTCTCCCGCACCGGCGAGCAGCACTGCCCCGTCTGCGGCGAGCTGGTCACCTCCTCCTCGGCCGAACAGATCGTGGACACCCTCCTCGAGGAGGAGCCCGGCACCCGCTTCCAGCTGCTGGCACCCGTCGTCCAGGGCCGCAAGGGCGAGCACCAGGACCTGCTCAGCTCCCTGCGCTCCCAGGGCTACGCCCGCGCCCGCATCGACGGGGACAACCGCCGCCTGGACGAGGAGATCAGCCTCGACAAGCGCTACAAGCACACCATCGAGGTGGTCGTCGACCGCCTCTCCGCGAAGCCCGGCGCGCGCCGTCGCCTCACCGACTCGGTCGAGACCGCGCTGCGGCTGGCCGAGGGCATCCTGATGGTCGACTACGTGGACCGCGACGACGAGGATCCGCAGCGCACCCGCCGCTTCTCCGAGAAGCGTGCCTGCCCGAACGACCACCCCCTCGCGATCGACGACATCGAGCCGCGCACCTTCTCCTTCAACGCCCCCTACGGCGCCTGCCCCGAGTGCACGGGCCTGGGTCAGCGGCTCGAGGTCGATCCTGAGCTCGTGATCCCCGACGAGGACCTCTCGCTCGCCGGCGGCGCGATCGCCCCGTGGGCCATGGGGCACGCCGACCGCCACCAGGAGGTCATGTCCGGCCTCGCCGAGGAGCTCGCCTTCTCGATGGACACCCCCTGGCGCGCGCTTCCCGAGCGTGCGAAGGAGGCGCTGCTGCACGGCAAGGACTTCAAGGTGCACGTGAAGTACCGCAACCGCTTCGGACGCGAGCGCACCTACTCCACGGGCTTCGAGGGCGTCATGCACTTCCTCGAGCGGCGTCACAGCGATACCGAGTCCGACTGGGCCAAGGAGCGCTACGAGCAGTTCATGCGCGAGGTGCCCTGCCCCGCCTGCCAGGGTGCGCGTCTGCGCCCCGAGGTGCTCGCCGTGACCGTCGGCGGGAAGTCCATCGCCGAGGTCTGCGAGATGTCGATCGGCGACGCGCTCGCCTTCCACCAGGGCCTCGAGCTCGGGGTGCGGGAGGCCGCGATCGCCGACGAGGTGCTCCGGGAGATCCGCTCCCGCCTCGGCTTCCTGCTCGACGTGGGCCTGGACTACCTCTCCCTGGCCCGCGCGGCCGGCACCCTCTCCGGCGGAGAGGCGCAGCGCATCCGCCTCGCCACTCAGATCGGCTCGGGCCTCGTCGGCGTGCTCTACGTCCTCGACGAGCCCTCCATCGGCCTGCACCAGCGCGACAACGAGCGCCTCATCGCGACCCTCGAGCGCCTGCGCGACCTCGGCAACACCCTCATCGTCGTCGAGCACGACGAGGACACGCTCAACTCGGCCGACTGGGTCGTGGACATCGGCCCGCTCGCCGGCGAGCACGGCGGGAAGGTGGTCCACTCCGGCCCCGTCGAGGACCTGAAGCAGAACCCCGACTCCCTCACCGGCCGCTATCTCTCCGGCGAGCTGGAGATCCCCGTGCCCGCGGTGCGCCGCCCCGTGGACAAGGAGCGGATGCTGAAGGTCGTCGCGCCCCGCGCGAACAACCTCACCGGGCAGGACGTCTCCTTCCCGCTCGGCGTGCTCACCGCCGTCACCGGCGTCTCCGGCTCGGGCAAGTCGTCCCTGGTCAACGACATCCTGTACTCGGTCCTGGCCAAGGAGCTCAATCGCTCCCGCGTCGTGCCCGGGCGGCACAAGCGCGTCACCGGTCTCGAGCACCTCGACAAGGTCGTCCACGTGGACCAGTCGCCGATCGGCCGCACCCCGCGCTCGAACCCCGCCACCTACACGGGCGTGTGGGACCGGGTGCGAACCCTCTTCGCCCAGACCAACGAGGCGAAGATCCGGGGGTACACCGCCGGGCGCTTCTCCTTCAACGTCAAGGGCGGGCGCTGCGAGGCCTGCTCCGGCGACGGCACGTTGAAGATCGAGATGAACTTCCTGCCCGACGTGTACGTGCAGTGCGAGGTCTGCAAGGGCCAGCGCTACAACCGCGAGACGCTCGAGGTGAAGTTCAAGGACAAGAACGTCGCCGAGGTGCTGGCCATGTCCATCGCCGAGGCGCTCGAGTTCTTCGACGCCGTCCCCGCGATCCGCCGCCAGATGCAGACACTGGTCGACGTGGGCCTCGGCTACGTGAAGCTCGGCCAGTCCGCGACCACCCTCTCGGGCGGCGAGGCGCAGCGCGTGAAGCTCTCCTCCGAGCTGCACAAGCGCTCCAACGGCCGCACGATCTATGTGCTGGACGAGCCGACGACGGGCCTCCACTTCGAGGACGTGCGCAAGCTCCTCGAGGTGCTCGAGGGCCTCGTGGACAAGGGCAACTCCGTGATCGTCATCGAGCACAACCTCGACGTCATCAAGACCGCCGACCACGTGATCGACCTCGGCCCCGAGGGCGGCGCCGGCGGCGGGAGGATCGTCGCCACCGGCACCCCGGAGAAGGTGGCGAAGGTCGAGGGCTCCTACACCGGCCGCTTCCTCGCCCCGATGCTCGAGGGCGGACGAGCGGGCGCGGCCGCGGCCCGCTGAGCAGGCGGAGCCATGGCTGATCCGGCGACCTATCGCCCCGCGACCGGCACGATCCCCACGAGGCCGGGGGTCTACCGGTTCCGGGACGCGCACGGCCGTGTCATCTACGTCGGCAAGGCGAAGAACCTCCGCCAGCGCCTGGTGAACTACTTCCAGGACCTCTCCGTCCTGCACGAGCGCACCCGGCGCATGGTCACCACCGCCGCGAGCGTCGAGTGGACCGTGGTGGGCACCGAGGTCGAGGCGCTCACCCTCGAGTACACGTGGATCAAGGAGTTCGATCCCCGGTTCAACGTCAAGTTCCGCGACGACAAGTCCTATCCCTATCTCGTGATCACGATGGGGGAGAAGGTGCCGCGGGTGCACATCACCCGTCGGCCGCGCGCCAAGGGAGACCGCACCTTCGGGCCCTACCCGCAGGTCGGCGCGATCCGCGAGACCCTCGACCTGATGCTGCGGGTGTTCCCGATCCGCTCCTGCACCGCGGGGGTGTACCGGCGGGCCGAGCGGTCGGGCAGGCCCTGCCTGCTCGGCTTCATCGGCAAGTGCGCGGCGCCCTGCGTCGGCGACATCTCCGAGGACGAGCACCGGCGGCTCGCCGAGCAGTTCGCGGACTTCATGGCCGGCAACACCTCGAAGTACACCCGCCGCATCGAGCAGCGGATGAGGGCCGCGGCCGCGGCGATGGACTACGAGACCGCCGCGAGCCTCCGCGACGACCTCCAGGCACTCGAGAAGGTGATGGAGAAGAACTCCGTGGTCCTGTCCGACGCGACCGACGCCGACCTGATCGGCCTCGCCCAGGACGAGCTCGAGGCCTCCGTGCAGGTCTTCCACGTGCGCGGCGGACGGATCCGCGGCCAGCGCGGCTGGACCGCGGAGATCCTCGACGAGTCGACCGCGCCGGACCTCGTCGAGCGCGCCCTGGCCACCCTGTACACCGAGGGGAACGCCCCGAAGGAGGTGCTCGTCCCGATCCTGCCGACGAACCTCTCCCAGGTGCGCGAGCTGCTCGGGCCCCGCGTGGACCTGCGCGTCCCGCAGCGTGGCGAGAAGAAGGACCTGCTCGTCACGGTCGGCGAGAACGCGACCGAGGCGCTGCGCCTGCACCGCCTCAAGCGCACCGGCGACCTCACCGCGCGCACCAAGGCGCTCGAGGACCTGGGGGAGGCGCTCGACCTCGCCGAGCCGCCGCTGCGGATCGAGTGCTTCGACATCTCCCATTCCCAGGGCACCAACGTCGTCGGCTCCCAGGTGGTGTTCGAGGACGGCCTGCCCAAGAAGAGCGAGTACCGCCGCTACTCGGTCTCCGGCGCCGCCGCCCGGGATGACACCGCCTCCATGCACGACGTGATCACGCGCCGGCTGAAGCACCACCTCGACCCGCCCGAGCCGACGGAGGACGAGGAGACCGGCCGTTTCAAGCGGTTCGCGTACCCGCCCTCGCTGATCCTCGTCGACGGCGGCCCGCCGCAGGTCGCCGCCGCGCAGCGTGCCTTCGACGAGCTCGGGATCACTGACATCGCCCTGGCCGGGATCGCCAAGCGGCTCGAGGAGATCTGGCTGCCGGGGGAGGAGTACCCCGTCATCCTGCCTCGCAGCTCCGAGGCGCTCTTCCTCGTCCAGCGCCTGCGCGACGAGGCGCACCGCTTCGCCATCACCTACCACCGCTCCAAGCGCGGACGGGCCATGCAGGCCAGCGCCCTGGACGGCATCCCGGGCCTCGGCCCGGCCCGGCGCCGCGCGCTGCTGGACCGCTTCGTCACCGTCTCCGCGATCCGCGAGGCGAGCGAGGAACAGCTCACGGAGGTCGACGGGATCGGGCCCGCGTTGGCCGCGCAGATCACCGCCGCGCTAACATCCGAGCAGGGAACCGCCTCGGACGCCGACACCGCGGACGACGCCCTCGGCGTCACCGTCGACATGGCGACCGGCGAGATCCTCGAGGGCTGAGAGCGAGGCCCGTCCACCCCCGATCCGGAAGGAGCACCCGTGACCGAGGAGTCCATCCCGAGCCCGACCACGGACACCCGAGGCGACGTGGTCATCATCACCGGGCTCGCCGGGGCCGGACGGGAGACCGCCGCGCACGCCCTGGAGGACATGGGCTGGTACGTGGTCTACAACATCGCCCCGCAGCTGATCGGCACGCTCTACGAGCTGCAGGCCTCCGCCGTCGGCCGCGAGAACCGCTTCGCGGTCGTGGTCGACCCGCGCTCCGGCCCCTTCTTCACGGAGCTCGGCGAGGTCGTCGACGAGCTGCGCAAGGCCGATCTGCGCCTGCGCCTGCTCTTCCTCACGGCCGACGAGCCCACCCTCGTGCGGCGCTTCGACTCGGTGCGCCGCCCCCACCCGCTGCAGGGCGAGGAGGGCGTGCTCGAGGGCATCCGCCGCGAGCGCGAGATGCTCGCCCGCTACCGGCGCACCGCCGACCTCGTCATCGACACCTCTCCGCTGAACGTGCACGAGCTGACGATGAAGATGCGCTCGCTGTTCGGCACCGGCGAGGAGCAGCGCTTGACCGTGACGATGCTGTCCTTCGGCTTCAAGTACGGGATCCCGCTGGAGGCCGACCACGTCAGCGACGTGCGCTTCATCCCCAACCCGTACTGGGTGCCGGAGCTGCGTCCCAAGCGAGGCACCGACGCCGACGTCGCCGAGTTCGTGCTCGGCGACGCGAACGCCGCCGAGTTCGTCGAGCGGTACATCGAGATGATCACCCCGGTGCTGCGCGGCTACAGCACCGAGAACAAGCACTTCACCACCCTCGCGATCGGCTGCACGGGCGGCAAGCACCGCTCCGTCGCGGTCTCGGAGCGGATCGGCGACGAGCTGCGCACCGCCGGGCACGCGGTGCGGATCCGCCACCGGGATCTGGGGCGGGAATGAGCATCGCCTCCCGCAGCCGAGGTCTCCGGCTCCGCGGCGCCGACCGCTCCGCGAGCGCCCAGCGGGGCGGCCGCGGCGCCCCGCAG
>NZ_KV788735.1:0-2875 GCF_001807385.1 Brachybacterium sp. HMSC06H03
GAGCGCGCCGGCCCAGCCCAGGTGCGCCACGAGCGGGCGCGGGGCGAGCAGCGGGCCGTCGAGCACCGTCGAGGGGAGGCGCACCCCGCGCCGGCCGAGGAGGTGCGCGAGGAGCACCAGCAGCGCGGAGAGGACCGCGAAGGGGAGCAGCGTCCAGGCCACCCCCGCCATGGAGGCGATGATCGCGCCGATCCCGGCCACCGCGGTCCCGATCGCCGGCGCGAACGCGAGGGCGATCAGGCGGGAACCGGCCAGCGCGCGGACGGCGAGATAGCCGGGGACGTACGCGGCGGCGAGGACGATCAGGACGACGAGGAGGAGGCTCGCAGCGTCCGTCATCCGTCGTGCTCGCGCAGGGAGCGCTCCCGGTACTGCGCGGCCGGCTCCGCCTCGTCGAGGGAGAGCCGTCGGGCCAGATAGGTGGTGCGCTTCTCGGCGTTCTTCGTCCGCGCCTCCTGGAGGGCGAGGAAGCCCAGCAGCACCAGGACCGTCGCGTACAGGAGCAGATCGGCGCCGCGCCCCACCCCGACCATGTGCGCCACGCGCGTGAGCATCGTGGGGAACAGCACGGTCAGCGCCGCGAAGACGGCGAAGGCGATGACGAGCAGCCGCCGGACGGCGAGCTGCTTCGCGCCGCGCTTGACGAAGAGCCACGCGACGATCGCCACGATCCCCGCCACCAGCAGCAGCTGGATGATGAAGGTGCGCCCGCTCACCCCGAGGGCAGGGCCGAGCGCTTCGAGCAGAGTGTCCACCGCAACAGGGTATCCTCCTCGGGCGTGCGCCTCCCGGCCGCCGAATGCTCCGTCACACGAGGAGAACCCATGGACAGCCCTGACCCCTCGCGCGCCACGCACGCGCCCGGGGCCGACTGCACCTGGTTCGTCGTGCCGCTGTTCAACGAGGGCGTCGTCATCGGCGACGTGATCCGTGACCTGCGCTCCCGCTACCCGCTCGTGGTCTGCGTGGACGACGGCAGCGCGGACGGCTCGGCCCGGATCGCCGAGGAGGCCGGGGCCGCCGTGGTGCGCCACCCCTACAACATGGGCCAGGGCGCGGCGCTGAAGACCGGCATCGACTACGCGCTGCGCGACCCGCAGATGCGGCAGATCGTGACCTTCGACGCCGACGGGCAGCACCAGGTCGACGACGCCGCGGAGATGATCCTCAAGCGGGATGCGGAGGGCGTGGACATCGTGCTCGGCTCCCGCTTCCTCGATGCCCGCACCAAGCCCGGCCTGATCAAGCGCATGGTGCTGCGCGGGGCGGTCTGGTACTCGAACCTGACCTCCGGGGTGAAGCTCACCGACGCCCACAACGGGCTGCGGGTCCTGGGCCGCGAGGCGTGCGAGAAGATCACCATCGAGCAGAACCGGATGGCGCACGCCTCCGAGCTCGTCGAGGAGATCGGCCGCCACGACCTCACCGTCGCCGAGCACCCGGTGCACATCCTCTACACCGACTACTCCCGTTCGAAGGGTCAATCGGTGCTGAACTCGGTGAACATCGTCATCGACATGCTCTTCCGCTGAGCCGGGCGCCCCACGGGGCACGCCACCGGCCCGCACGGACCTGCGACAGCGAAGCGGCCGACGTCCCTCGGGACGTCGGCCGCTCCTCGTCGTGCAGGGCGCTCTCGCACGCGCCCTCGGCTCACCCCTCCGCCGGCTCGGGCTCGGCCGTGCCGTCGGCCACCGACTCGAAGAACGCCTTGATGTCCTCGTCGTCGGTGAGGATCGCGACGCCGGAGTTGTTGGTCTGGTACTCGGGATCCTCGATCGGGATGGACAGCGAGCCCGAGCCCATCGCGGAGCGGGCGGTCAGCGCCATCCGGGCCACGTCCACGATGCCGGTGCCGTCGCTGGTGGTCAGCGCGCCGGAGCCGGCGCCCGCGAGCCGCACCTGCGTGATCGGGTTCAGCAGCACGGCGGGGGAGGTGGCGCGGTCCATCAGCGCGGAGACGAACTGCTGCTGGCGGGCCTGACGGCCGATGTCCGCGGTCGGGTCGAAGTAGCGGGCGCGCACGAAGGCGAGGGCCTGCTCGCCGCCCACGTCGTGGCAGCCCTCCGTCATCTTCAGCCCCGACTTCTCGTCGTCCACGTCCTGGTCGATGCACAGGTTGACGTGGCCGACCGCGTCGACCACCTGCGAGACGCCGTCGAAGCCGATCTCGACGTAGTGGTCGATCGCCAGCCCCGTGAACTCCTCGACGGTCTCGACCAGCAGGGGAGCGCCGCCGAAGGAGTAGGCGGCGTTGAGCTTGTACCCGCCGTACCCGGGGATGGCCACGAGCGTGTCGCGGGGCAGCGAGATCAGGTAGCTCTTCCCGCCCCGCGCCTTGTGCAGGAGCATGATCGTGTCGGTGCGGGCGCCCTCGGTGCCGTCGGCGTTCACGGCCTCGCCGTCGCGCTTGTCGGAGCCGGCGATGAGATAGGTGGTCCCGGGCGTGTTCTCCGCCTCGGACAGCGCATCGACGTGCTCGATCCGGCTGTTCGCCCAGAGGGTGAGGCCCGCGCCCCAGCCCAGCACGATCACCAGCAGCAGCACCGCGAGGGTCGCGCCGAGCCGCATCGGGCGCGGGATCCGGGAACGGCGACGCCGGGTGCGCGGCGGACCGCCGGGACCGGCAGGGCCGCCGTGTCCGCGGCCGTCGTGCACACGCTGCGGCTCCTCGCCCCACGCTCCAGCACGCGCCTCCTCGGGACGCTCCCCGGGACCGCCCGCGCCCGTGGGCCCCTCGACGCGCGGCAGGGGACGGGTCGGCGCAGGACCTGCGGCATCGCCTCTGCGTCCGGGGCCGCCGGCCTGCCCTGCGTGTCCGGAGGAGCGGTGGGGCCCCTGGCTAAGGCCGCGGGGGCGCGGAGCGGGGGCACCG
>NZ_KV788736.1:0-1260 GCF_001807385.1 Brachybacterium sp. HMSC06H03
CGCGCACCGCCCCGGCCGCCGCCCTCGCCTCCGCGGAATGAGGCGCTGAGGGCACACACGGCCGACGGCGCGGGCACGCGATCAGCGCCTCGGGGCCCGTCGGATGACCGCCGTCCGACGGGCCCCGACCGCTGTCGGAGGCGGATCCGCCCGCACAGCGCGCTCGACGGGCACGAGCCGGCTGATCCCCGGACGGGCCCGCGCGCCCCGGACGAGGAGCGGCGGAGCGGGAGCGGCCCGGCGGCACTCAGTCCAGGCGCGAGGGCAGCGGCGTGGAGCGCACCAGCCGCGCGAGCCCCACGAAGGTCGCGATCGCGAGGACCAGCGCGATCACGCCCTGCCAGACCATGCCGGAGCTGATCATGCTGGCCCCCACCAGACCCTGGAACATCTGCCAGGTGATCCCGAAGCCGATCCCGAACCGGCCCTTGGTCAGCACCGAGCGGGCGGCGAGGGCGGTGCCCGCAGCGAACAGCAGCAGGAAGATCCCCAGCCCCACCCCGAGCCGGGCGGTCATCCCGCCGCCGGAGGCCGCCACGAAGCAGAAGGTGGCCGCGGCCGCGAGCACGAGCGTCTCGACGCCGAGCAGCAGCGCGGCCCGCGGGCGGGTGCGCGGACCGGGGTCCTCGGCGTCGGCGGGACGGGTGCTGTCGGGCGCGGTGGGCATGGGGGCACTGTATCCGCCGCGGCCCCTGTGCGATCTCGAGCGTCTCTGACATCTCGAGCGCCTGGTGGCAACGGCTTCGTGCCCGGCATCCCCTCCCGATCGCGACTTCTCGCGACGGTGTGGGAAGTGCCACCAGGCCCGGCGGTCCAGGCTCTTGTCGAGGTCGTCAGGAGCCGCAGAGAATGGAGAACGGCTCGTCCCGCCGAGGCCGTACGGTGCACAGCGCACCGGGCCGAGCGCCGACGACCGCAGAACCCGAGAACGCCCCACAGGGAGCGACCCTCGCCGCGCCTCGCCCCTGCGGGGGCAGGGCGCGACGTCCTGGAAAGAGAGAGTGACGATGGACTGGCGCCACCGTGCCGAGTGCCTCAACCATGATCCCGAGCTGTTCTTCCCGATCGGGAACACCGGACCGGCGATCACGCAGATCCAGGAGGCGAAGGCGGTGTGCCAGAAGTGCGACGTCATGACGGCGTGCCTCAAGTTCGCCCTCGAGTCCGGTCAGGACTCGGGCGTCTGGGGCGGCCTGTCCGAGGACGAGCGCCGCTCCCTCAAGCGCCGCAACGCGCGCGCCCGCCGCGCCAGCTGACCCC
>NZ_KV788736.1:1280-22668 GCF_001807385.1 Brachybacterium sp. HMSC06H03
GCCCGCCGCGCCAGCTGACCCCTCGCCTGCGGCGCGCCTCCTCAGCGTCGCAGGCCGCCCCCGGGGCCGTGCCGCGAGCCGCTCCCGGGGCTGCGCCGCGGGCCACCTCCGCGGCAGTGCCGTCGGCCTCCCCGGGACCCTCGCCGAGCACCCCGGGGCTCCGTACCTCCCCCTCAGATCGTGAGCGGGTCGAGGTAGACGTCCACGATCGCGCGGGTCCCGCCCTCGCCTCGGTCCTCCCAGGTGAGCGTGCCGCCGAGCTGCCCCTGCACCAGCGTGAGGGCGATGTTCGTGCCGAGACCGGTCGGCTTCGCCGCTCCCATGCCGTTGCCGTCGTCCTCGATGCAGATCACGAGATGGGAGCCCGTCCGCTCGCTGCGGATCGTGAGCGTCCCGCCGGTCTCGGAGAGCCCGTGCTCGACCGCGTTGGTCGCCAGCTCGGTCACCACCAGGGCGAGCGGCGTCGCCTCCTCGGCGCGGATCGTACCGACCCGCCCGATCTTCTCGGTGCGCACCTCGACCTGCCCGTCGGTCAGACGCGGGCTGCCCGCCCGGTGCACGGTCGCGCTCGCCGCGTCGACGGCGAGGCGCAGGCACCGGTCGATCACCTCGTCGAAGTGGACCGCCTCCTCCGAGCCCTGCAGCAGCGATTCGTGCACGAGCGCGATCGTGGAGACGCGCCGCATGGCCTCGGCGAGCGCCTCCCTCGCCTCGTCGGTCTTCATCCGCCGCGACTGCATCCGCAGCAGCGCCGCGACGGTCTGGAGGTTGTTCTTCACCCGGTGGTGGACCTCACGGATCGTCGCGTCCTTGGTGATCAGCTCCCGCTCCCGACGCCGCAGCTCGGTCACGTCGCGCACCAGGATCACGGCGCCGGTGCGCTTGCCGGCGTCGGTCAGCGGCACGGCCCGCAGGGACAGGGTGCCGCCCCGGGCCTGCATGTCCGAGCGCCAGGCCGCCCGCCCCATCAGCACCAGCGGCAGCGACTCGTCCACGGGGCTGCGGGACTGCAGCACCTCGGTGGACAGCTCCGCGAGGGTGGTCCCGGTCATGTCGCCGGCGATCCCGAAGCGGTGGAAGGCGGAGCGGGCGTTCGGGGAGGTCCACTGCACCACTCCCGCCTCGTCGAGCTCGACGACCCCGTCGCCCACGCGGGGCGCGCCGCGGCGGGGCGGGATCGGGGCTCCCTCGATGGGGAACGCCCCGTGCTGGAGCATCGTCAGCAGGCGCGCGCCGAGCCGGCGCTGGTGGGTCTCGTTGTCGCTCGGGTCGTTGTCGGACTCGGGCGCCTCGGCGGCGAGGACGGCCAGGGTGCGGCCGTTCTTGCGGACCGGGACCATCACGCCGGTGGCGCTGCGGCCCTCGCGCTCGATCCGGGTGGGCTCCTCGGAGGGCTCGCCCCCGGCCAGCAGCCGGGCGATCTCGGCGCCCTCGGCATCCTCCGCGCCGTCGACCCCGACGGTGCGCACGGTCCCGACGGGATCCTCGTAGTAGACGGTCGATCCGGTCGCCGGGCGGCAGTGCGCGACAGCGAGCGGGCCGTCGTCCTCCGCCAGCCACAGCACGAGGTCGGAGCGCAGCAGATCGGACAAGAGGTTCCAGTCCCCGACGAGGTGCTGGAGCCAGTCCGCCTCCTTCTCGGTGAGGGCACGGTTGTCGGCGAGGAACTTGGACAGGCTCGGCATGGGGCCAGGATATGCGTCGGGCCGGGCACGAGCGCGAGTCGCCCGCCCGGCCTGCTCTAGGCTGACGCGGACATTCCCCGAGGGAAGGACCCCGATGAAGCTGCGCGAGACCCTGCACCTGCCCCTTCCGGCCCGTTCGGCCGCCGCGATGTACGCCGATCCCGAGTACGCGTCGATCCGTCGGGAGACGCTCGGCGCGAACGAGGCGTCCTCGCACGTCGAGGGCGATCCCGCCGGGGCGTTCACGGTCGCCACCGAGCTGGTGCTGCCCACGGACCGGGTCCCGGACATCGTCCGCCCCTTCGTGGGCGCCTCCGTGACGGTGAAGGAGGTCCAGTCCTGGTCCGGACCCGAGCCCGACGGCTCGCGCACCGGCACGATGCGCCTGGACGTGGTGGGGACCCCTGCCGGCCTGACGGGGACGTTGCGCCTCGCGGCCCTGGACCAGGCGCGCAGCGACGTCGAGATCGACGGGGACCTGGTGGCGAAGGTTCCGCTGCTGGGGTCGAAGATCGAGAGGGCTGCCGTGCCGTACGTGTCCACGGTGCTGCGGGCCGAGGAGCGCTCCGCCGCGGCCTACCGGGACCGCTCGGGCGCCTGAGGCAGGGCGTTCAGCCGGCGGCCTCGGCCCCGTCGAGATAGGCGAGGGCCTCGCGCGCCTCGACGACGTCGAACCACAGCAGGGCGGGGTCGGTGTCGTCGGCCTCGGCCGCGGCGGCGTCGAGCTCGGTGACGTGGAAGCTCGCGATCCGCGCCGAGGCGGGGGTGCCCAGGAGGACGCCGAAGGCTCCTCCGTCGGCGGCGTCGCCGATCGCCGCATCCGGCACGTCCAAGGCGATCACCATGGCGCGCTGCGTCGGGGATCCGGCGCCGTAGGCGACGTGGACGGCGTCCTGCAGCGCCTCGTACTCGAGGTCCTCGAGATCCTCGCCGGGGAAGTCCCTCTCGGCCGAAGCGGTGACGGCCCAGGCCGCACGTCCCGCCGGGAGCTCGAGGCGAGTGCTCGCGAGCTCGAGGGAGGCACGATCCGTTGCGGTCAGCGGCAGATAGATCCTCATGCCGTCATCCTCTCACCGGCGGGCACGCCCGAGCACGCGCTCCCTCCATCCGCGCGCCGGTGCCGGGGATGCTCCCGCCTCCGGCTCTCCGCCGACTCCGTCGTCCTCGGCGGCGGGGACGAGCATCGAGGCGGCGATGTCGCGCAGCCCGCGGCGCAGGGGCGAGCGGGGCGCGGCCTCGCTGAGCAGCGCGCCGTCCCACACGGCGGTGCGGCAGGCGACGGGGTCGTCGGGCAGCAGGTGCAGGGAGTCGACCTGCATGCGGGAGGCGATCAGGTCGCGCAGCCGGTCGCCGGGGACCGGCGCACCGACCCGGTTGACGATGACGTGCAGCTCCTGCACGCCGAGCTCCTCGAGGCGGCTGTGGTCCCGCAGCAGCCGAGTGATGCTCACGGGATCGGCGCCGACCACGGCGATCACGGCATCGGCGGCCTCGAGCGTGCTGAGGGCGGCGGAGTTCCGCTGCGGCGCGGCGGTGTCGTAGCTGAGCTCCTCGTCCTCCTCCAGCACGGGGCCGATGTCGGCGATGACGGTCTCGCCGCGGCGACGCAGCGCGTTCCACACCCCGTCCATCGCCCCGCGCCGCAGCTCCGCCCACCGGCCGGGCACGCCGATGCCGGAGAGCAGGCGCAGGTGAGGCTGCACGACGGGCAGGAGCGCGTCGAGGGTCTCCTCGGTGAGGGTGTCGCGGTCGTGGGCGCGGGCGGCGGCGACCAGTCCGGGCGCCTCGTCGAGCACGCCGAGGAGCTGGCTCAGGGAGGGGCCGTAGGTGTCGGCGTCCACGAGCACCGTGCCGTGCCCGGCCAGGGCGGTCTCCGCGGCGAGGTTCGCCGCGATCGTCGAGCGCCCCGGGGCGCCGGTCGGCCCCCACACGGCCACCAGGCGTCCCGCCTCCTGCGCCGGCTCCGCGGCCGCCTCCTGCACCCAGTCGTCGTGCTCCTCCCCGCCGGAGACCGCGGCGGTGACCGCGGCGAGGATCTCGTCGATCGGGGCGTCGGAGCTCAGCACGTGGCGCAGGCCCAAGGTGGTGGCCTCGGACTCCTCGCGGGAGCGCAGCCCGATCACCGCGGCGCCCCGGAGCATCGTCGCGACGGCGTCGCGGCTGAGCCCTCGCACGGAGAGGTCCACGAGGACCACGTCCCCGATGCCCGCGGAGACGACCGCGAGGGTCTCGGTGAGATCCGCGCAGCGGCGCACGACGCGCGCGGGGCGGGAGCGGTCCATCGCGAGGTCGTGGACGATGCGGACCTCGTCGCTGCCGGAGGCGCACAGGACGATGTCGATCACGGCGTGACCCCGTGGGCGCCGGGCACCCCGATCACGTCGAGGCGCTCGTCCTGGGAGAGGACCTCGAGCACCGCGGCGAGGTCGTCGGCCGGCACGAGGACCTCCACCGACATCGAGCGCATGCCCAGCGAGCTCCCCTCGTCGATGCGGCGCACCACGGCGTCGGGCACGAGCAGCTCGGCCTCGCCGGTGCCGCCGTCGTCGACCGACGGCGAGGTGTGCCACAGCTCGACGGAGGAGCCCGGCACCACGGACTCGGCGACCGTCGCCTCCACCGGGATCACCACGGGTCGCAGCGGCACGTCCTGGCTCTGCCCCACCGCGGAGACGGGGACCAGCTCCCCCGCCTGGACGGTCTGCGTGGCGACCGCGCCCTCCGGGATCGCCTCGAGAGTCCCGACGTACTGCTCGCGGTGGTCACCGAGCCGGAGCTCGACGGTGGCGAGGTCGGCGCTCTCCAGCGGATCGCCCGGCACGATCGGACCGCGCGCCACGAGCACGGACGTCGTGGCGGAGAGCCGGGAGACGAGCAGCGCCCCCATCAGCACGCTCGCCAGCACGAGCACGATCCCGACGATCAGCCGAGGATCCTTCCATCTCGGCGCGCGCAGCCTCATCACCGGTGCAGTGGCCCCCACAGCTGTCCCCCGTCCCCCTCGTCCGTCCCCTGGTTCACGGCACGCTCGCGGCGCGCCTTCCGGGAGATTACGGCAGTCGGGGCCTGGATGGGGGCGGTCCGCCCCGACTGTGGACAACCGGCACGGAGCGTTCGTCCACAGCTCCCGCCGCCTGTCAGCTCGGGGATGAGAGACTGGGGCGACCCGCTCGTCCCGGACCGGAAGGATCGTCGATGCCGCCACGCTTCGTCCCGCTCTCTGATGTCGCGGAGACGCTGTCGATCTCGGCCTCGCAGGCGTACGCCCTCGTGCGCTCCGGCGAGCTGCGCGCGATCAAGGTGGGCGGCCGAGGCCAGTGGCGGGTCGAGGTCACAGAGCTCGAGTCCTACATCGAGCGGAGCTACCGGCGCACGGAGGCGCTGCTCGAGGAGGAGCGCGCACTCGAACGCGACGCGTCCGAGGGCCGCCCCTGACCGTCCGGGCGACCGTCGACGACCGCTCCTGAGCCGGATCAGGACGTTCCCTGGCCGCCAGGGCTACACCGTGCCGCCCCGTCCGTCCGGGCCGGCGCCGCACCGGGTCCCCTCAGCGCGGCAGCACCGCGAACAGGGACGACATGGTCACCGTGAGCCGGGCGGAGCCGGGCACGCTGCTGGACTCCCCCGTCGGCAGCGACAGCACGTCCAGCGCATCCGCGCCGACACCGGCGATCCTGCCGAGCACGGTGCCCGCGGTCGTCTCCAGGCGCACGACGCTGCGGTCCCGTGCGATCTCGCGCAGCACCGACCCCAGCCCCAGCGGCGAGCGCAGCGACTCCTGCGCCGGCCGGGCCCGCGAGGAGAGGCCCTCCACGATGCCTATCGCGCCGAGCGGCACGACGGCGCGCTGAGCGGTGCGGGTCTCGCGCAGCGAGACCCACCCGGCGCCGACCTCCTCCACGACCCCCACCAGGCGCAGCCCCGATCCGACGTGCAGGGCGAGCTCGCGCCGGCCCGCACCGCGGAGCCGGTCGGCCAGGGTCAGCTGGGCGCGCTCGGCACGCGCGAGATCCTCGGAGACGGCCCGCAGCTCCTCCTGCTCGTGGTGCTCGAACCGTCCCTCGAGGTCCTCGAAGATCCTCTCGAAGCGCATGGGCCCACTGTAGGGCTCGCCGAGCGACGGCCGGGCCCGGACGGCACATCGGGGACGCGAACCAGCCCGCCGGGACCGGGATGGTCCCGCCGGGACCGGGGCGCGTCCTCCGGGAGGGGCGACCTCCCCTCCACAGCCGGCCAGGATGAACATCGCCACCTCGAACAGTTGCGGCCTGCGTCACATCGGGCTACCTTTCCTCATAGGCGATCTAGTCGCACCAAACTGCATCAAACGACATCATCGGGATGGACGGCGAACGGGAAGACCGACGCCGCGGAGCATGAGGCGAGGGGAAGGCCATGGGGGACCGGGGACGGGAGCAGGAAGCACAGGGAGCGGGGGCCTCGTCGCTGGGCGCGGTCGCCGCCGCCGGAGGTGCGGTCGCGATGACCCAGGCGGCGAGGACGCTCGGGAGCACCGCTGGCAGCGCTCACGGCGAGGAGCAGCTGATCGGCTGGGTGCTCGTGGGGCTGGCGGGTGCGGGGGCACTGCTGTGCCTGTACCTCGCGCTGATCTGGGGGCTCGCTGCCGCGATCCTCCTGGCCGGCCCCGCGGGGCGGACCGGCCGCATGCTGCTGCCGGCCCTGCGGGTGCTGGCCCCGCGCCTCGCCCGTCGCGTGAGCATGGGCGCCGCGGTCGCCACCGCCGCCACCGGGCTGGTGCTCGGTCCGGCGCTGGCCAGCGAACAGCTCCAGCTCGAGGAGAGCGCCCCGGCCACGTCCCAGACCTCGCAGGAGCTCCCCGGTGACGAGCCGGCCACGCCGGAGCCCGAGGAGCCTCAGCGGTCCGGTGCCGGAGAGCCCCTCCCCTCCCTCGGCTGGGGCGGAGATCCCGCACCGGCCGCCCAGGAGCCGGCGACGAGCGCCGCCCCCGACGGGGAGGGCGACGAGTCGCCGACGAACGCGCCCGCGCAGCCCTCCGACGAGGGCACGCCGCAGGAGACGGGAACCGAGGGGACCGAAGCGCCAAAGGGGGCGCAGGAGTCGCCGCGCTCCGAGAGCCCCGCCGACGAGGCGTCCCCGGACAGCTCCGAGACCCCCGACGGGGCAGGTACCCCGGACGGCTCGGAGGCATCGGACACCCCGGTGGACCCGGCGCAGGACTCCCCCGACGAGCCGCCCGCCGCGGGCTCGACCCCGTCGGCGACCGGGAGCACTCAGCCGTCCGCGGGCGACGACGAGACCGCAGGGACGGGCACGGACGAGGCGGCGGGCGATGCAGGGGGCGACGCGGACGCACCGCCGCCGAGGACCGTGGTCGTCCAGAAGGGCGACACGCTGTGGTCGCTGACGGACGACGCGCTCGGCCCCGGGCCGGAGCATCCTGCGCTGCTGGCGGAGGCCTGGCCCCTGCTGCACGAGCAGAACCGTGACGTGATCGGCGAGGATCCCGATCTGCTGGTCCCCGGCCAGGTGCTCACCGTGCCGGCCTCTCTCGACGAGGAGGCCCGGTCATGAGCACCACCGATCAGCGCCCCGCCGACGCCGCCCTCCGGGCCGCCTCCCGAGCACCCGAGGATCCTCTGATCGTGGAGCAGATGGTCGCACCGGTTGCGCGCCGGGCCGTCGAGATCATCCGGGACATGCGGCCGACGAACGCGCTGTCGCGGCTGGTCACGCCCGAGATCGAGCAGGTCCTGTCGCGTCGGGCGGCGCTGACCCGCCGTCTGCGGGCCTCGACGGGATACGCCCCGCCCCGGCAGCTGCAGGTCACGGGCGTGCGCACCTGCGTGGTCAACGAGCGCACGGTCGAGGCCAGCTGCGTGCTGCGCGAGCCGGACCGTGCCCGCTTCCTCGCCATGCGCTGGGAGCTGCGGCACTCCGGATGGAGGGTGACCGTCCTCGAGATCGGCTGAGACCCGAGATCGGAGGAGAAGAGCCCCGGGCCGCGTGGCCCGGGGCTCTTCCGTACGACGTCGGCGCGATCAGCCCTTGCGGCGGCGGCCCGAGCGGCGCTGCGCCCTGTTCAGGCCATCGCCCTGCGGAGCGCCCACGGGCTTGTCCGAGACGGTGTTCGCAGCGGTCCCGTCATCGCCGCGCGCACGGCGACGGCGCTGAGCGCGGGTGAGCGTGCCGGAATCCTGGACGTCGCTGCCCTCGGCGGAGCTGTAGCGCAGCTGGCGCTCGTTCGGCCCGTCGTCGAGCCCCTTGGCGCGCAGCACCACGGAGCTCTCCGCCTTCAGCTGGTCCTCGGCCTCCGTGTCCTCCGCCTCGGCGGAGCCGGCGGCCTCGGAGCCGGCGTGCTCGGAGGCGGTCGCCTCGGCGTCCGCGTCCTTCTCCCCCGTCGCCGTCGACGCAGGCTCCGCCCCGGCCTTCGCGCCGGCACCGGCCTCGACGGCGGCCGCGGCCTTGGCGCCGGTCCGGCGCAGCAGGTCCGAGACGGCCTGGGGGACGACGGGCTTGGCCTTCTCGACCTGGACCTCGAGGTTGTAGACGTAGCCGACCACGTCCTCCTTCACCCCGGCCATCATGTCGTTGAACATGAGGTGGCCCTCGCGCTCGTACTCGATGAGCGGGTCGCGCTGGGCCATGGCGCGCAGTCCGATGCCCTCCTTGAGGTAGTCCATCTCGTAGAGGTGCTCGCGCCAACGGCGGTCCATCACCGACAGCAGCACCCGGCGCTGGAGCTGGTGCAGCCCCTCCTCGCCGAGCTCCTCCTCGCGCTTCTCGTAGGCGAGCTTCGCGTCGGCGAGGATCTCCCGCTTGAGCTCGCTCGCCTCGAGGTTCTCCTTGCCGCCCACCTCGTCGATGACGTCCTGCGGGGTGAGGGAGACGGGATAGGCCGCACGCAGCGCGCCCCACAGCTCCTCGAGGTCGACGTCCTCGCCGGGCTTGCCGGCGGTGTGCGCGTCGACGGTGCCGCCGATGACCTCCTCGATGAAGCGCTCGATGTGCGCATCGAGCTCCTCGCCCTCGAGGATGCGCGCACGCTCCTCGTAGAACTTCTTGCGCTGCTTGGTCAGGACGTCGTCGTACTTCAGGACGTTCTTGCGGATCTCGGCGTTGCGGGACTCGATCGAGTTCTGCGCGCGCTGGATCGCGCCGGAGACCATCCGCCCCGTCAGCGGGATCGACTCGTCCACGCCGCCGCGGGCGAGCAGCGACTCGGCGGCGCCAGAGTTGAACAGGCGCATCAGGTCGTCCTGGAGCGAGAGGTAGAAGCGGGACTCCCCCGGGTCGCCCTGTCGGCCGGAGCGACCGCGCAGCTGGTTGTCGATGCGGCGCGACTCGTGCCGCTCGGTGCCCAGCACGTACAGACCGCCGAGCTCGACGACCTCGTCGTGCTGTTCGGCCACGGCCTGCTTCGCGCGCTCGATCTCCTCGTCCCAGGCAGCCTCGTAGGCCTCCGGATCCTCCTCGGCGTCCAGGCCGCGCTTCTCGAGCTCGGCATGCGCCATGAACTCGACGTTGCCGCCGAGCATGATGTCGGTGCCGCGGCCGGCCATGTTGGTCGCGACGGTGACCGCGCCCTTGGCACCGGCCATCGCGACGATCGCCGCCTCGCCGGCGTGGTTCTTGGCGTTGAGCACCTCGTGGGCGACGCCCTGGGCGTTCAGCAGCTTCGAGAGGTACTCGGACTTCTCCACGCTGGTGGTGCCCACCAGGACCGGCTGACCCTTCTCGTGCCGCTCGACGATGTCCTCGACGACCGCGTCGAACTTCGCTTTCTCGGTGCGGTAGATGCGGTCGGCCTGGTCCACGCGCTGCATCGGGCGGTGCGTGGGGATCGGGACCACGCCGAGCTTGTAGGTGTTCATGAACTCGGCGGCCTCGGTCTCGGCCGTGCCGGTCATGCCCGAGAGCTTCTCGTAGAGCTTGAAGTAGTTCTGGAGGGTGATCGTGGCGAGGGTCTGGTTCTCCGCCTTGATCTTCACCCCCTCCTTCGCCTCGATGGCCTGGTGCATGCCCTCGTTGTAGCGGCGGCCGGCGAGGATGCGCCCGGTGTGCTCGTCGACGATCATCACCTCGCCGTTGAGGACCACGTAGTCCTTGTCGCGCTTGAACAGCTCCTTGGCCTTGATGGCGTTGTTCAGGAAGCCGATCAGCGGGGTGTTCAGCGACTCGTAGAGGTTGTCGATGCCGAGGTGGTCCTCGACCTCGTCGATCCCCGACTCGAGCACGCCGACGGTGCGCTTCTTCTCGTCGACCTCGTAGTCGCGGTCGCGTCGCAGGTGGGTGACGACCTTCGCGAACTCGCTGAACCACTTGTTCGCGTCCCCGGAGCCGGGGCCGGAGATGATCAGCGGGGTGCGGGCCTCGTCGATGAGGATCGAGTCGACCTCGTCGACGATCGCGAAGAAGTGGCCGCGCTGGACCCGCTCCTCCGGGGAGAGGGTCATGTTGTCGCGCAGGTAGTCGAAGCCGAACTCGTTGTTCGTGCCGTAGGTGATGTCGGCGGCGTACTGCTCGCGGCGCTCCGCCGGGGTCATCCCGGACTTGATCACGCCGGTGGTCAGGCCCAGGGTGCGGAAGACACGGCCCATCAGGTCGCTCTGGTAGCCGGCGAGGTAGTCGTTGACCGTCACGACGTGCACGCCCTTCCCGGCGAGCGCGTTGAGGTAGGCGGGGAGGGTCGCGACGAGGGTCTTGCCCTCACCGGTCTTCATCTCGGCGATGCGGCCGCGGTGCAGGGCGGCGCCGCCCATGATCTGCACGTCGTAGGGACGCTGGCCGAGGGTGCGGTGCGCGGCCTCGCGCACGGCCGCGAACGCCTCGACCTGGATGTCGTCGAGGCTCTCACCGTCCTCGAGGCGCTGCTTGAAGTGGTCGGTCTCGGCGCGCAGCTCGTCATCGCTGAGATCCGAGAAGACGTCCTCCGCCTCGCCCACGCGCTTCGCGATGGATTCGAGCCTGCGGACCTCCCGGCCTTCGCCGGCGCGCAGGATCTTGTCGAAGAGGTTGGCCACTCGTGTGCTCCCGTGGATGGTGGGGACGTCCCCATGGACGGCTGATGCCCGACCCATCGTAAGCGTCGTCGCCCGTGGAGGAGAGCACCTGCGGGTCTCCTCACGCACCCAGGCGGGGTCGGGCGGGCCGCGGCGCGGGACCTGCACCGCTCCGCGCGGCGGGTTCAGCTCGCCGCGATCACGGCGGCGAGGGGGCGGGAGAGCTCCCCCGTCCCCTCCCCGGTGCGCACCTCGACGGCCTCGAGGCCCTGCCAGCGCGCGGCCCGGTCCAGCTCCTCGGCGAGCGCGGCGACGACGCGGTCCGTGCCGGGCCGCTGCCGGGCGGGCAGGCGCGGGAGCGGTTCGGCAAAGACGCCGCGCACCTCCAGCACCCCGCGCTCGCGGTCCGCGCGCAGGTCGGTGCGCGCCGGGATCACGTCCCCGAGCAGGAGGAGCAGGGAGTAGTAGCCGGTGGTGCGCTGCGGGGCGGGGGTGTAGATGCCGATGCGGTACTCGACGTCGAAGAGCTGCTCGAGCCGCGGCCGGTGGAAGACGATCGGATCGAAGGGGCTGACCAGGGCGGTCGTGCGCAGCGGGCTCGGGCCGGGCGCGTCGCGGTGGAGGAGCATGGTGCGGGCCCCTGCGGGGTGGGCGACCTCGACCTCGGTCAGCTCGCCGCGCGCGAGCATCTCGTCGATCGCGGGCCGCACCTGGCCGATCCGGAGGCGGAAGTAGTCGGCGATCGCGCCCGGGTCGGAGACCCCGAGCGAGCGCGTGGCGAGAGCCGTCAGGCGGGCGACCGCCTCCGCCTCGGGGACGGGCGGCTCCTCGCGCGGGGACGCCGGCGTGTAGAGCCGCTCGAACTGGGAGTTGCGGCCGACGCAGTCCAGCTCCCCGCTGCGGAAGAGGTACTCCACGGCCCACTGGCTGCGGGTGCGCCGCCATCCCCAGCCCTCGCCCCGCTCGGTGTCGCCGAGGTGGCGGGAGAGGGCCGCCGCGCTCGCGGGGCCGATCTCGGCGAGCGCCTCTCGGACCTGGGGGAACAGGTGCGGGGAGGTGGTGGCGATCTCGCGGATCACACCCCAGTCCCGCTCGGAGGTGGCGCGGCGCCGGAAGTCCAGCAGGGAGTGGACCTCCTCGGTCGTGAACGCGGCCTCGTGGGCGAGGGTCTCGCGGACCAGGCGGGAGCGGCCTGGCCGGGAGACGCGGTCGAGGGCCGCGGGGTCCCGAATCCCGGTGCGGGTGAAGACGGGCAGGTGATGGGCGCGGGCGAAGACGCTCACGGAGTCGATCTGCAGCAGATGGGTGCGCTCCAGGGTGCGGACGAGGGCGCGCCTGCTGCCAGCAGCCTGCGGCATCGTCGTCCGGCGCGCGCCGCCCATCCCCTGGGCGCGCAGCGCGATGCGGCGGGCCGCGCTCCAGCTCAGCGCATCGGCCACGGCTCGCTCCGTCCCCCGTGCCCCCGATGCGGTCCTCGGCCGCGCCGCACCCGCCGGCCCCCGCATCGCCCCGAGGGCGGCGGGTGGTGTCCCGGGTGGACGGACGGGCGGGAGGACATCTCGCGATGCCCTCCCGCCCTCTGGAGCAGGTCCCGGATCAGGACGCTGTCTGCTCCCCGTCGAGCTCGATCACGCCGTAGCTCCAGCCCTTGCGGCGGTAGACCACCTTGGGGTTGCCGGACTCGGCGTCGACGAACAGGAAGAAGTCGTGGCCGACGAGCTCCATCTGGTAGAGCGCGTCGTCGACGCTCATGGGCTTGGCGATGTGCTTCTTCTCGCGGATGATCACGGGGCTGCCCGCCTCGGCCAGGTCGGCCTCGCGGGCCTCGCCGGGCTCGGGAGTCTCGGTGCTCTCGGCGGCCGGTTCCTCGGCCGGTCGCAGCGACTCGGGCAGCTCCTGGTCCGCGGGCATGGTGCGCAGGCTCGCGCCGGTCCCCTGGTGGGCGCGGTCGCGGCCGCGGCGATGGTCCTTGCGCCGGTCACGGGCGCGACGGAGTCGTTCGAGGAGCTTGCCGTAGGCGATGTCGAGCGCGCCGTAGAGGTCGTCGGCACGGGCCTCGGAGCGGATCACCGCTCCGTTCTCGTGCACGGTGAGCTCGACGCGGTCGCTGAGCTCGGCCTGGCGAGGGTTCTTCTCCTGCGAGACCTCCACGTCGACGCGGAGCGCCGCAGGAGCGAACTGGGTGACCTTGTCGAGCTTCTCGGTGAGATGACGGCGGAAACGATCCGGGACGTCCATGTGACGTCCGACGACATTGATCTCCATGAGTGGTTCCTCCTCCTGTCCGGGTGCGGCCGCTCGGAGCCCGGCCGCGATGGCTCTTGGTCGGGGTGCGCACCTCCTGATCGAGGACTGCTCGCCCATGTGTGGCGAGGAACACCAAGCATGCCACGTTTCCCTCGGTGTTTCCTGGCCATCCGTCCCGAGCTTCCCGGCCGTGCGCGTGCTGTTCACCCGGTTTCGTCCGCTTCGCCCGGCCCCGGGGCCGCTTCATCCGGTCCCGGGGGCGCGACGACCCCGGGCACCCGTGCGGAGGCGATCACGGCCGCGCCGAGCACCTCGATCCCCTCCGCGTCGAGCGCCTCGTGCATGCCGCGCAGCGTCGCGCCGGTCGTGACGACGTCGTCGACGACGATCACCGGGGCGTCCAGGGCGCGGGCGCGCCGCGCCTGCGCGGGGTCCAGGCGGATCCGCCGCAGCCTCCTGGCCCGGGCGCCGCGTCCCTCCTGCGCGGTGGTCGGGGCGGCGCGCAGGAGGAGTGCGCGCCCGGAGCCCTCTCGATCGAGCGCCCGCACGAGCTCGGCGGTGTGGTCCTCCCCGCGGCGCAGCCGGGCCGCCGGCCGGGAGGGCACCGGGACGAGGAGGGGCTGGGCGACGCCCGATCCCTCGGCCAGCCGCCGCACCGCGGGGGCGAGTCCTGCGGCCAGCGCCCCGCACAGGTGCAGCATCCCGCCGTTCTTCCAGGCGAGCACGAGCCGCTGCAGGTCTCCCCCGTACTCGCCGAGCGCGAGCACGGGCAGGAGCGGACTGTGATCCACGCCCGCGGGCAGGAGCAACCCGTCCCGGCTCTGCTCCCGCACCCGGGCGGCGCTGAGCACCTGGAGCGCATCGCAGCAGGCGTCGACCCGCAGCGGCGAGGCCTGCAGCAGCGCCGCGCAGTCCGGGCAGAGCCGGGTGCCGTCCCGGCCGCAGGGGCAGCTGCGCGGCGCGACGAGGGAGCAGGTCTGCGCGGCGACCTCCGCGAGCAGGGCGAGTGCGCGCTCGCCCCGGCCAGCCCCGGGGCCGGGCCGTGTGCGAGGAGAGGCGTGCCGTGGTGCTCCGCTGCGCATGAGCCGATCCCAGCACCGGGAGCGTCCCGGCGCGAGCGGCGGGGCCGGGCGGTGGACAGGGCGGCGCTGGGGAGGGGAGGTCGGCGGCGGGACGCGGAGCGGCTCGGGCGACGTCAGCAGCTCAGGTGATGTCATCAGCTCGGGCGGCGTCAGTAGAAGCCGGGATCGCGGCCGGTCACCTCGACGCCGCGCCAGCCCTCGCCGTCGGTGCGGCGCAGGTTCCCCTCCGCATCGGCGGCCCAGACCGTCTCGGCCACCACGGAGCCCGTCAGCCGCACTGTGCCGGGCGGCGGGGTGGGCAGCGGCTCGATGGTGCCGGAGAGGACCTGCAGCTGGGCGCGCAGCTCGCCGGTGCCGGGATCGGTCCCGAGCACCACGACGGTGCCCTCGTCGTACCAGCTGATCTGGCGCACGTCGGCGAAGAAGGTGCGCACCAGGATCGGCTCGGTGAGGGCGGAGGGGACGCCCTCGGCGTCACGCACCACCGCGCACAGCTCGAGCCGCCCCTCGCCCGCCTCGTCGGAGAGCACCAGCATCCGCGTGTCGTCGGCGGCGATGTCCAGGGCGCGCACCTCACGTCCGGCGAGCCAGGGCGCATCGACCTTCGCGTCGTGCTCGGCCCCCTTGCCGGACAGGGCCAGCAGCGCGCCCGCGCTCGAGCCGACGGAGGTCCACACCCAGCCGGCGCCGTCGATGCGGGGAGGGACGAAGCCCGTGCCCGTCGCGGCCTCGCGCAGCGGGACCGAGCCGTCGGTCGAGGCGATCAGCACCTGCGCACCGTCGAGGCTGCGGGCGGCGGCGAGCCCGCCGTCCGAGGCGATCGCCGGGGAGGCGATCTCCTTTCCGGCGAGGTCGGGGACGAGCTGCGGCGGAGGGTCCGCACTGCCGGGATCGGCCAGGGAGATCACCCCGGTGGGTCCGGCGGCGATCGGCCGGTGCCCCGGCAGGGCCCGCTCCACCCGGCCGTTCTCCTCGAGCGACAGCTCCCTGCCGTCCTGCACGAGGCGCACCACGGAGAGGCTGCGCAGGGAGCGCAGCGAGGACTCCAGCTGGGACAGGGCCAGGCGTCGCGGCTTCGCGGCCAGGCCGGTGATCACGCCCGGCACCTCGACCTGGGCGGTGCCGTCGGCCCCGCTCTCCACCTCGGCGTCCGTGATGCCGGAGCCGCGGGGGATCTGACTGCCCACGGCCCCCTCGAGGAAGCCCGCCGGTCCTGCGGCGAGTCCCTCGAGCACCGCCGTGGCGCCGCGGCGCAGCGGCAGCCAGCGGTGGTCGGGCACGAGATGCCGTTCCCGGGCGTCGAGGAAGTACAGGCGCGCCGGGGAGTAGAGGGTCTCGAAGGCCGCCTCGGAGAGGAAGATCCCGTCGGGCACCTCGCTCAGGCGCCACTGGTCCTCGGCCTTCTCCACCGCGACGGCGAGCTCCTGCGGGGTGGGGCCGGCGAGCGCGCTGCGCACCCCGCGGGCGTCGACCACGGCGACCGCCTGCAGGCCGAGCACCAGGCGCCCCTCGCTCTCCTCGCGCACCTGCAGCTCCTGGCTGCCGGAGTAGATGGTGATCCGAGCCTCGGGGTCCCAGCCGGCGCTCGCCTCCTGGGTGAGATAGGCGCGGGCGACGGCGAAGTCGTCCTCGGAGCCGACGCCGGCCTGGACGAAGCCCGCCAGGACCTCCTGGGCGGTCGCGCCGTCGGCCGGGGGCAGGGCGCGCACGTAGGGCGCTCCGGGATGGGAGCTGCCGGTCAGGGTGCGGCTGTCGATCCCGGAGTCGACGGGGATGCGGGCGCAGCCTGCGCCGAGGCCCAGCAGGGCGGCGGCGCCGAGGGCGTGCAGCACGGTGCGGCGGTCGGGTCTCATCGCGCTCCTGCGTCCTTCTCCTCGGCCGCGGCGTCCTCGCCGGGGCCTTCCCCCTCGGGGTGCCGGGCCGCGGCGTCCTCGCCGGCGGGATGGTCGAGGTCGGTGGTGTCGAGATCGGGCAGCAGGTCGGGGCCGATGCGGATCTCGCCGGTCGGCGTCGGGGAGACGGCGGCGTCGGCGAGGGCGCGGTCGAAGGGCCGCTCCAGCCGCAGCGGGGAGCGGACCAGCTCGGTGCCGGGGCGGCGCGGGAGCGTGAGCCGGAAGACCGCGCCCTCGCCCTCCTGTCCCCAAGCCTGCAGCCAGCCGCCGTGCAGGTGGGCGTCGGAGGCGGAGATCGACAGGCCGAGCCCCGTCCCGCCGAGGGTGCGGGCGCGGGAGGGGTCCGCGCGCCAGAACCGATCGAAGACGCGACGGGCGTCCTCCGGGGAGATGCCGTGGCCGAAGTCCTGCACCACCACGGCGACGGCGTCCTCGTCGCCCGCGGTCTGGACCAGCACCGGGCTGCCCGCGCCGTGCTCGATCGCGTTGGTCAGCAGGTTCCGCAGGATCCGGTCCACCCGCCGCGCGTCGACGACCGCGGTGGAGGCTCCCTCGCCGAGGCGCACGTCCAGCAGGCAGCCGCGTGCCCCGGCGAGCGGGCGCACGTCCTCAACCGCACGCATGACCAGCGCATCCATGTCCTCGCGCAGGGCCTCGAGCTGCGCCGCGCCCGCATCGAAGCGGGAGATCTCCAGCAGGTCCGCCAGCAGCACCTCGAAGCGCTGCACCTGCGCGGCCAGCAGCTCGGTGGTGCGCTGCAGCTCCCCGGGCAGCTCCTGGCGGCGCGAGTCCAGCACCGAGGAGGCCATCCGGATCGTGGTCAGCGGGGTGCGCAGCTCGTGGGAGACGTCGGAGACGAAGCGCTGCTGGACGCGGGAGAGCTCGGTGAGGTCGTCGACCTTCTGCTCGAGGCTGCGGGCCATGTCGTTGAAGGACTCCCCCACCCGGGCGAGCTCGTCGGCGCCCGCGACCTCGACACGGCTGGTGAGGTCCCCGGCGGCCATCCGCTCGGCGGCGTGCGCGGCGCGCTTGAGCGGGGTGGTGACCATGCGCGCGATGGCGATCGCGATGCCGAGGATGAGGCTCAGCAGCACGATCCCTCCGCCGAGGATCACCCGCTGGACGAAGGCGAGGGTCTCCTGCTCCTCCTGGAAGGAGTAGATGAGGTACAGGTCGTAGGAGCCCGCGCCGGGCACCACCACCCGGGTGCCCACGAGCAGCGCGGGCTCGGTGCGCCCCGTCTCGTCCTCCCTCCCGATCGAGCGCCAGGAGACGGCGTCGGGCTGCGCGGCGACGGCGGTCGCGAACTCGTCGTCGACCTCGTCGAAGAGGGTCCGGTCGGAGGAGGCGACCGGGAAGACGGTCCCCGTCGTCTCCACGGGCACGAGCGCGACCTCGCGGCGGTCGCCGCCGCCCTGCCCGCCCGTGGACTGCACGAACGCGCTGACCGCGTCCTGCTGCTGGGTGCTGGTCGCGCCGGAGAGCTGGGCGAGGGACTCCCCCAGCTCGTCGCGCACCTCGACCGTCTCCTCGAGGACCCGGTCGCGGCGCTGCTCGTAGAGCCCGTCGGCGATGACGGTGGAGAGATAGGCGCCGACGGCCAGCAGCGCCAGCGTCGACAGCAGCGTGGTCACCAGCACGACCCGCAGCGCGAGGGACCAGCTGCGCGGGTCCGCGGCCTGCCGGAGACGGTCGCGCCGGGGCGCCGGGGGCCGGCCCCCCTCCGGAGCGCTCACCGCGGCGCGGGCACGCTCAGGACCCGCTCCCCGCGCGGTAGCCGACCCCGCGCACGGTCACCACGATCGAGGGGTTCTCCGGGTCCTGCTCGATCTTCGAGCGCAGCCGCTGCACGTGCACGTTGACCAGGCGCGTGTCGGCGCTGTGGCGGTATCCCCACACGTCGCGCAGCAGCACGTCGCGGGTGAAGACCTGCCAGGGCTTGCGGGCCAGCTGGGTGAGGAGGTCGAACTCGAGCGGGGTGAGGGAGATCAGCTCCCCGTCCCGGCGCACCTCGTGGCCGTCGACGTCGATCGTGAGGTCGCCGATGGTCAGCTGCTCGGTGGTGGGCGGCTCGACGCGGCGCACCCGCGCCTTGATCCGCGCCACCAGCTCCTCGGGCTCGAAGGGCTTGGTGAGATAGTCGTCGGCGCCCGCCTCGAGCCCCTCGACCACGTCGGCGGTGTCGGTGCGGGCGGTGAGCATGATGATCGGGACCCCCGACTCGCGCCGGATCCGACGGCACACCTCGATGCCGTCCATTCCGGGGAGCATGAGGTCCAGGAGCACGAGGTCGGGGCGCAGGCGTGGGAACGCCTCCAGGGCGGAGGCGCCGTCGGGCGAGGTCGCGACCTCGAAGCCCTTGCCGCGCAGGACGATCCCGACCATCTCGGCGATCGCCTGATCGTCGTCGACCACGAGGATCCGTGAAGGCGTCGTCATGGTGGTCATTGTGCCACCGGACGGGGCCGACGCCGGGGAGCCCGGTCGCCGGGGTGTCCGGGCGGTAGCCTCGCGGGCGCCCCGAGCACCGCGCCCCGCCCCTCGACGCCCGGTCCCACGACGTCCGGCCGCCGGAAGACGCCGGGGTGTCGACGTTCGTCGTATCGGCGGCGAGGCCACCACTCCGTAGGGTCGGCTCCAGCAGTCCTGCTCGACCCGCTGCGACGGGGACGAGCACCAGATCATGGAGGAGCACCGATGAGCAGTCCGTGGACCGCCCCCGGGGCGGAGGTCCCGAGCGAGCCGACAGGCCCAGGAGGCTCCGGCGGCCCCGGCAGCTGGGGGCAGCCGGCCCCCTCCGCGCCCGACGATCCCGCGGGGCCGGGAGGTCCGGCCCCGACGGGCGCGCCGCAGCGCGAGCTGGTGCAGTCCGTGCCGCTGTTCCCGCTGCGGCCGCTGGGGCTCGGCGAGATCCTCGGGGCGGCCGTGCGTATCTATCGCCTGCGCACCCGTGCGGTGCTCGGCGTCTCCGCCGCGGTGTACGGGGTCGCCTTCGTGCTCATCACCCTGTCCACCGGGGCGGGGATGATGCCGATGATCGGCGACATGCAGGCCGCGATGCAGGACCCCACAGGCTCGAGCGAGGTCCCCTTCACCGGCACCGTCGGCGACATCGTCCTGACCGTGGTCACCAGCGTGATCACGGGCCTCGTCACGATGGTCGCGGCCTCCCTGGTCACGGTCGCCCTGACCCGCCTCGCGCTCGGCGAGGCGACCGGAACGCCGCTCCCGACCTCCGAGATGTGGGCGACGATGCGGCGCCGGGGCCTGCCCGCCCTCGGCGTGAGCCTGCTCATCGCGCTGATGTCGACGATCCTGTTCATGGTGCCCTTCGCGCTCGGGCTGGCGCCGATCCTGATCGTGCAGGAGCCGGGCTGGCTGACGATCCTCCCGATCCTGCTCGGCACGGTCGTGGGCCTGCTGGCGATGCTGTGGCTGTGGGCGCGGACCGTGCTGGCGATCCCGGCGCTGGTCCTCGAGGAGACGGGCGTGCTCGGCGCGATCCGCCGCGGCTTCGCGCTCACCCGCGGCAGGCGCCTGTGGCGGGTGCTCGGCATCGCGGTGCTGCTGTACGTGCTGTACATGGTCGTCCTGTACACCGTCTCGGGGGTGTTCAGCATGGTCGCCGGCATCGCGTATTTTGCGATCCTGCTGGTCAGCGCCGGGGAGGCGGTGGTGCTGGGCGTGGCTCTGCTGACCATCCTCTCGATGCTCGGCACGTATCTGGCGACCTTCCTCCTGGCTCCGTTCCTCTCCGCCGGGTACACCGCGCTGTACGCCGATGTGCGGATGCGCGACGAGGCCTGGGACGTGGAGCTCACCCGCCGGGCCCGTGACGCCTGGGCGGCGGACGAGGCCCGATGATCCCGGCCGCGCCGCGGCTCGGCCCCGACGAGGCGCGCGAGCGGATCCTCGAGGAGCTCGCGAAGGACGAGTACGACGACTCCCCCGGCTTCGTCGCCTGGCTGCTCGGCGCGATCGAGGACTGGCTGGCGCGCATGGTCGACGGCGTCGACGGGTCCTCGGCCACGCAGACCGTGATCGCGGTGGTGCTGGCGCTGGTCCTCGCCGCGGTCGTGGTGCTGGTGCTGCGGCGCACCGGCCTGCTGCGCCGCAGCCCCGCCCTCGCCGTCGACGCGGCGCTCGACGCCGAGCCGGTGCTCAGCGGGGAGGAGCTGCGCGGCGCCGCTCGCGACGCGATCGGCGCGGGACGCACCGACGACGGGACCGTGCTCGCGCTGCGCGCGCTGGTGCGCGACCTCGAGGAGCGCACCCTGCTGGACGTCGCGACCGGCATGACCGCCCACGAGGCCGCGACCCGTGCCGCGCTCACCTTCCCCGACCTGCGGGGCCGGCTCCAGCGAGGGGCGGACGCCTTCGACACGGCCGCCTACTCGGTGCGGAGCGTCGGGGCGAAGCCGGCCGAGGACATGCTGCGCCTGGCCGAGTACATCGCCGAGACGTCCCCCGACCTCTCCGCGCTCGAGCAGGCCGAGACAGGGGCCCGCGCATGAGCGCCCCCGCACCGACCGAGCCCGCCGCGCCCCGTGGCACGGCGGGGACGGACGCCGCCCCGCCGGGACCGGGCGCTCCCCTCGGCGCCGCGCAGGAGCGGCGACGCCCCTGGCTCGTCGCCGCCGTCGCTCTCGCGGTGATCGCCGCGGTCCTCGTCTCCGTGGCGCGGGGCCTGTACCGCGACGGCCCGCTCGAGCCCGACGCCCCTACCGGCCAGGGGGCGAAGGCCGTCGTCCAGGTGCTCGGCGACCTCGGCGTCGAGGTCGAGACGAGGCGGCACACGGCCGACGCCGCCGAGGACCTCCGAGCGGGCGGGACCGTGCTGCTGACCGCGCCGAAGAGACTCAGCGGCGAGCAGCTCACGATGCTCGCGGAGGCGCGGGAGGAGGGCGGGGGCCGGCTGATCGTGCTCCGGCCCGACTTCGTCGCCCTCTCATATCTCGCCTCCGGCATCATCCCCACCGGTGCTCTTCGCGAGCAGACGCGGGTCGAGGCCGGCGCGGCCTGCGGCGACCTGTCCCACGGCGCCCGCGTGCTCGAGGTGCCCGATGCGGAGGACGCCCTGGACGGGCCCGCCTCTCTCTACACCGCGACCGACGCGGGGGCCTCGACGTGCTTCGAGGCGGAGGGCGGCGCGCTCGTCGCCGAGTCCGACGGGGTGCTCGTGCTCGGCAGCCCCGACCTGCTCACCAACGACGGCGTGGGCCGGGCCGACAACTCCGCGCTCGCGCTGAACGCCCTGTCCGCCTCCGAGGAGCTGACCTGGTACGTGCCCTCGGCGACGGATCCCCAGGGGACCTCCTCGCCGTCGCTCGTCGACCACCTGCCCGGGTGGATCGGTCCGGTCGCGGCCTGGCTCGTGCTGGCCGCGGCGCTGGCGCTGATCGCGCTGGGCCGACGCCCCGGCCCCGTGGTGGTCGAGCCGCTGCCGGTGACCGTGCGCCCCCAGGAGCTGGTGCTCGGCCGGGCACGGCTCCTGCAGCAGG
>NZ_KV788737.1:0-5040 GCF_001807385.1 Brachybacterium sp. HMSC06H03
CGGGTCCGGGGGCTGCGCGCCGGGGCGGCGTCGGTCATCGGCTCAGCCCTCGACCCGCGGGCGCTTGAGATAGGCGACCAGGTTCTCCGGGTTCGGCCCCGGCACGACCTGGACCAGCTCCCAGCCCTCGTCGCCGTAGTTGTCCAGGATCTGCTTGGTGGCGTGGATCAGCAGCGGGACGGTCAGGTACTCCCAGCGGGTGAGTGTGCTCATGGGGACGAGCCTACCCGGGGAGCCCGGTCGGAGGAGGTCAGCCGCCGACGGCCTGCTGCTCGGCGCGCCGCAGCAGCGCGGACCAGTCGCTGACGTGCGGGTGGCGGCGCAGCAGGCGTCGACGCTCACGCTCGGTCATGCCGCCCCACACGCCGAAGTCGACGCGGTTGTCGAGCGCGTCGGCCAGGCACTCGGTGCGCACCGGGCACGCGCCGCAGGCCGCCTTGACGGCGTGCTGCTCCGCGCCCTGCACGAAGAACCCGTCGGGATCCATCGTCACGCAGGCGCCGCGGGCGGCCCAGCTGCTGTCGCCGGTGAAGGCGCTTCCCCCGATGGTCATGCTCCATCCCCTTCCGTCTCCCGGATCGACCTTGATCCGCTCCTCGCCCCACTGTATGGAGACGGTCACCACATGGCAAAACGCGCGGTGCACCGCGACGGCCGTCGCGGCCCGTGCTGGTGCGAGCACGAGCCGGTCCCGCCGGGGCAGGTCACGGCGCGGCATCGGCTTCGTGAAGATTCCGCGCGCGCGGCCTGCCTGATGGCCGCCCCGGGGAGGGTCGCCGTACTGTAGTTCCATGGCCCGCACCTCGCCCGCGTCCAGCTCGGGACGCTCCCTGCCCGTCGCCCTGGCGCAGACCGTCTACCTGCTGCTGGGGCTCCTCGCCGTCTCGGCACTCGCCGGCGTCCTGCTCGCGGCGTTCTTCCTCCCCGCGGTCTCCGCGACCTCCGCCGTCGCCGAGGACGGGGTCGACCTCTTCGAGTCCTACCCCAGCGAGCTCGAGGTCGAGCCGCTGAACGAGGCCAGCCGCATCGAGGCGGCCGACGGGTCGCTGCTGGCGACCTTCTACACCGAGAACCGCATCATGGTGCCGATCGAGGAGATCTCGCCCCACATGCAGAACGCGGTGATCGCGGTCGAGGACCGCCGCTTCTACGAGCACGGCGGCGTGGACCCCAAGGGCCTGGTCCGCGCCTTCGCCTCGAACGCCGCGGGCGGCGCGACGCAGGGCGGCTCGACCCTCACCCAGCAGTACGTGAAGAACGCGCTGCTCATGGACGCCGTGCAGCGCGGCGACCAGGAGGACCAGCTCGCCGCGACCGAGCAGAGCTACGGCCGCAAGCTGCGCGAGGCGAAGCTCGCGATCTCGCTCGAGAAGCAGTGGAGCAAGGAGGAGATCCTCAACGCCTACCTGAACGTGGCGCAGTTCGGCCCCTCCCAGTACGGCGTCGAGACGGGCTCGCGCCACTACTTCTCCAAGAGCGCGAAGGACCTCAACCCCGGCGAGGCCGCGCTCCTGGCCGGCATCACCAACGGCCCGAACCAGTACGACCCGGTCGCCCATCCCGAGGCGGGCCAGAAGCGCCGCAACGAGGTGCTCGCGGACATGAAGCGCGAGGGCTTCGTGACCGAGGAGGAGTACGAGCAGTACACCTCCCAGCCCGTCGAGGAGATGCTGCAGATCCAGAACGTGCGGGCCGGCTGCGCCGACGCGGGCACGAGCGGGTTCTTCTGCGACTACGTCACGCGCTCCCTGCTGAACGACCCGAACTTCGCCCCCACGTACGAGGAGCGGCGCAAGCTGCTCTACGGCGGCGGGCTCACGATCAGGACCACGCTGGACCCGAACACGCAGGCCGCGGCGGTGGACATCCTCCAGCGCAAGGTCCCCGGCGACTCCCAGCACGGCTTCGGCCACTCGATCGTCACCGTCGAGCCGGGCACCGGCAAGATCCTCACGATGGCGGAGAACCGCACCTTCAACCCGCACGAGGACTCCCAGCCCGGCGAGACCGCGATCAACTACAACGTGCCGCAGGCCCTCGGCGGCGGCAGCGGCTTCCCCGTCGGCTCGACCTTCAAGCCCTTCGTGCTCCAGAACTGGCTAGAGAGCGGGCGGAGCATCGACGACCGGGTGAGCACCACGCGCGAGTCGATGTCGAGCTTCCCGGCGGAGTGCCTGCCGCGCGGCGCCTGGCGCGAGAACCCTGGCTACAACCCGGACAACGCGGTCTCCGTGCCGATCGCGCCGATGGAGACGGTGCTGAACTCGACGAAGTTCTCGATCAACACCTCGTACGCGAACATGGCCCGCCAGCTGGACCTGTGCGGCGTCGCGGAGACGGCGCGCGACATCGGCGTGGTCCCCGCGACCTACAACCCCTACGACCCCACCACCTGGGACATGCCGATCGAGGACCTGTACGGCACCGAGCTGGCCCCCTCCGTGGTGGTCCTCGGCGAGCTGCGGATCTCGGCGCTGGACATGGCTTCGGCCTACGCGACCTACGCCTCGGGCGGCACCTTCTGCTCGCCCCAGGCGATCACCGAGGTCGTCGACCGCAACGGCGACCCGATGGAGATCTCCGGCGCCCAGTGCCACCAGGCGGTCGAGAAGGAGGTCGCCGACACGATGGCGTGGGTCCTCCAGCAGGACCTCGAGGACCCGCGCGCGACCGGCAAGGGCAAGACGATCCCCGGCCACGCCGCGGGCGGCAAGACCGGCACCTCCGGCTCGCAGTTCCACACCTGGTACGTCGGCTTCACCCGCCAGATGTCCACCGCGGTGTGGTTCGGCCACCCGCAGTCGAACATCCGTCCCGGAGGCTTCGACGTCGACGGCGAGATGCTCCGCAGCGGCAGCGTCTGGGGCAACACCGTCTCCCTGCCCACCTGGCAGGAGTACATGACCCGGGTGCACGAGGGACTCCCCGGCGAGCCCTTCCCCGCCGCCCCCGCCCCGACGGACAGCGCCGCGGGCGACGCGGTCGAGAAGGGGAAGGTGCCCGACGTCGGCGGCATGCCGATCGAGCAGGCCCGCGCCGCGCTCGAGGCGGCCGGCTACTCCGTGCGGATCGAGCAGGCGCCGCACGGCGAGATCGGCGCCGGCCATGCGATCGACACCGACCCGCCGGCGGGCACCGAGCTGCCCGAGGGCCGTCCCGTCGTGATCCGCGAGTCCTCCGGTGAGGAGTGAGGTGAGGCCCGCGCTCGCGGCCGCCGGTGCGCTCGGCGGGCTCGGTCTCGGGCTCGCCGGGGCCGCCCACGTCTGGGCCCGCCATGTCGAGATCCACCGGTACACGCTGCGCGAGGCCGAGCTGCGGATCCTGCCGCCGGGCGCGCGCACGCTACGGGTGCTGCACATCAGCGACATCCACCTGCTGCCGGACCAGCACCGCAAGCTCGCCTTCCTCGAGCACCTCGAGAGCCTGCGCCCGCACCTGGTGATCGACACGGGCGACAACATCGCCTCCGCGGCCGCGGTCCCGGCCCTCGCCCAGGCGATCGAGCCCCTGCTGCGCCGGCCCGGCGCCTTCGTGATGGGCTCGAACGACATGTTCGCGCCGATGCCGAAGAACCCCGCCCGGTACCTGCTGCCGGATCCGCGGCCCGCCGGGCTCACCGAGCCCCGGGAGCCGACGCTGCCCACTGCGGAGCTCGCCGCACGCCTCTCGGAGCACGGCTGGAAGGACCTGACCAACACCCGCGCCACGATCGAGCTCGGCGGCCTGGAGGTGCGCCTGGCCGGCGTCGACGACCCCCATCTCGAGCGCGACCGGATGCCCGCCCCGCCCTCTCCCGCTCCGCGCAGGCCCGAGCACGGCAACGTGCTCCAGGTGGGCGTCGCGCACGCCCCCTACCGCCGCGTGCTCGACGCCTTCGTCGCCGACGGCGCGGAGCTGATCCTCGCCGGACACACCCATGGCGGCCAGCTCCGCCTGCCCGGCATCGGCGCGCTGGTCACGAACTGCGACCTGCCCCGGCAGCAGGCCCGCGGCCTCTCCGACTGGCAGGGCGTGCCGATGAACGTGAGCGCGGGGATGGGCGCGAGCCCGTACTCGAACTACCGTCTGCTGACCCCGCCGGAGGCGACCTTGCTCACGTTGCGGGCCCGGAGGCCCTCGGACGTCGGCTGACCGGCCGGGAGCCTGCTAGAGTTTCTCCTCGATGACCCGCTCGAGCGGGTTCCACCGGGGTGTGGCGCAGCTTGGTAGCGCGTGCCGTTCGGGACGGCAAGGTCGCAGGTTCAAATCCTGTCACCCCGACCCTCCGGGGAGTCGCGAGATCCATCGATCTCACGACTCCCCGTCTGCGTCGGTCGGCGGTCCGCCCGCCGGCCGCCCGCGGGATCGACGACGACGATGATCCCGCTCTGCACACCACCCTCGAGGCGTCACTTTATCGCCAAATGACCATTCTCGGTCGGGTCGATCGCGCTTTCTTTCGACGACTGTCAGGACACCCCCGGACCCGGCGCGGCCCATATCAGGCTGATCGGATATTTCGCCCCACCACCCGGTGACCGACGGGTCGACCAGCGGCATCGCCCCATTCGGACATACCGGGCATTCCGCCGACATGAATGACAATGGCGTAGTTATCACGGTGGGATTCATTTCCCCGGTGGAACACGCGGCATTTCGGGCGCGACTCGCAAAATCTTCGCAAAGAAGTGCACGCCCGACAGCAAATGCACCTGTGGTCATACATGCCCTCACCCCTACAGTGACCTGCGGTGCCGCCTTTCCGAGGCGGCTCCCACCGGGCCGCCGCCTCCCCGTCACCGGTCCGGTTCCTTCCTCCGCTTCCCTGGGTGACGGGCGCAGGCTCCGCGGACTCCCCCACAGGTCCGCGGTGCACCGACTGCGAGGCGACGGAGAAAGTGATCGCCACCGATGTTCCGCACCGCTCCACGCGCCACGCACCGGGCTCCCGGTCGTGCCGTGATCGACTACCGAGGGCTCGCCGCCCCGGTCGGCAAGGGCGTGGGAGGGGCCGCCGTGATCGGCGCCGTCTCCGCGACATCGGCCTGGACGGGAAGCTCA
>NZ_KV788738.1:0-15328 GCF_001807385.1 Brachybacterium sp. HMSC06H03
CGGGCCGGGCGATCTCTCGCCCGGCCCGCCGTTCGTCGTGGGGCCGCCGATCAGCGGCCCGCGGTGCTCACCTCGAGGCGCGCAGCGCCTCGCCCTTGGCCATCGCCAGGCCGCGCAGCTCCTCCTGGAAGGCGACCATCCGCTCGCGCAGCTGCGCCGCGTGCTCGTCCCCGCCCGCGGCGAGGATCCGCGCGGCGAGCAGCCCGGCGTTGCGGGCCCCGCCGATGGACACGGTCGCGACCGGCACCCCGGCCGGCATCTGCACGATGGAGAGCAGGGAGTCCATGCCGTCGAGGTGCTTCAGCGGCACCGGCACGCCGATCACGGGCAGCGGGGTGAGGGAGGCGAGCATGCCGGGGAGGTGCGCGGCGCCGCCGGCGCCGGCGATCAGCGCGCGCAGGCCGCGCTCGGCGGCGCCGCGGCCGTAGGCGACCATGTCCTCGGGCATGCGGTGGGCGGAGACCACGTCGACCTCCACCTCGATCCCGAACTCGGCGAGCGCCTCCTCCGCGGCGCGCATCACCGGGTAGTCGGAGTCGGAGCCCATCACGATCCCGACCAGGGGGCGGGGTGCGGCGTCGGCGGTCATCGGGGGTCTCCCTCTCGGGTCGGGGCGGTGGGCTCGGCGGCCGCGCCCGGGCCGTCGATGATCAGGCGCTCGGCGCGGTGGGCGCGCGCGAGCAGGTCCTCGGCGTCGTCGCCGAGGAGGGTGACGTGGCCGATCTTGCGGCCGGGGCGCACCGACTTGCCGTACAGGTGGACCTTCAGACGCGGCTCCTCGGCGAGGGCCGCGGCGGTGCCGGGGGCGAGGTCCTCGGCGTCGCCGCCGAGGAGGTTGACCATCACGGCCACGGGGGCGAGCGGCGCGGTCGCGCCGAGAGGCAGGTCGGCGACGGCGCGGAGGTGCTGCTCGAACTGGCCGGTGACGGCGCCGTCCATGGACCAGTGTCCGGTGTTGTGGGGGCGCATGGCGAGCTCGTTGACGAGCACCCGTCCGTCGGCCGTCTCGAAGAGCTCCACGGCGAGCATCCCGGTGACGTCGAGGTCCTCGGCGATCGCGAGGGCGAGGGCCTGGATGCGCTGCTGGGCGGCCTCGTCGAGCCCGGGCGCGGGGGCGACGACCTCGTAGCAGACCCCGTCCTTCTGGAGCGACTGCACCACGGGATAGGCGCTCGCCTCTCCCCCGGGCCGGCGCGCGACCTGGGCGGAGAGCTCGCGGGTGAAGGGGACGAGCTCCTCGGCGAGCAGCTCGCCGTGCGTCTCGAGCCAGTCCGCGGCCTCCTCGGCGACCGAGACGATCCTCACCCCGTGGGCGTCGTAGCCGCCGCGCGGCGTCTTCACCACGAGCCGGCCGCCGGCCTCGGCGAGCGCCTGCTCGAGCGCGGTGAGGCTCCCGATCCGCCACCAGCGGGGGCAGGGGTGTCCGAGCGCGGTGAGCCGCTCACGCATGACGAGCTTGTCCTGGGCGTGGACGAGAGCGCCGGGTCCGGGGCGCACGGCGGCGAGCCCCTCCCCCGCGATCCCCTCGAGGATCACGGTGGGCACGTGCTCGTGGTCGAAGGTGAGCGCGTCAACGCCGTCGGCGAGGCCGCGCACCGCCTGCTCGTCGTCGTGCCGGCCCAGCCGCACGGTCGCGGCGACGGCGGCGGCGCTCTCGTCCGGAGCGGTCGCGAGCACCTCGAGGTCGAGGCCCAGCTCGATCGCGGGGCCGAGCATCATGCGGGCCAGCTGACCTGCTCCGACCACCCCGATCCGACGGGTGGGAGCTTCCTCGAGAGCGGCGGGCTGAGCGGGGCGGGGCGGGGTCGAAGACACGTCCGCCAGTGTACTGAGGTCAGGCGCGGGTCCGGGGGCGGCGCCGCACCACGGACCCCTGCGGGAGGGAGTCGAGGTCGTCGCCGCCGGCGGCATGGCGGCCGCCGGAGACGCCGCTGGGGGTCATGTCCGCGCGCTGGCCGCGGGGACGTCGCCCGGCCTTCTCACGGCGGCCCGACTCCTTCTCACGGCCGCCCGACTCTCCGCCGGACTGCGCCCCGTGATCGTCCCCCGGCTCCTCGCCGGGAGCGGAGATCAGGAAGACGCCGAAGGTGGCGGGGTTCTCGGTGAGCAGCTCGAGGCGGCCGCCGTCGTCCTCGACGAGGGTGCGGGCGAGGGCGAGGCCGACCCCGGTGCCACCCGAGGAGCGGCCGGAGACCGAGCGCTCGAAGATCCGTGCGCCGAGCTCGGGGTCGATGCCTCCGCCCTCGTCGGTGACCTCCACGACGGTGGAGTGATCGTTGCGCCGCACCTTCACGGAGGTGCGCCCGCCGCCGTGGGTGAGCGCGTTCTCGATGAGGGTCGCGATGACCTGGGTGAGCGGACCGGTCGAGCCCCACACGGCGGCGCTGCGCGGCACCTGGATGTGCAGCTCGCGGCCGGCGCGGCGGTAGGCCGGGGACCACTCCTCGCTCTGCTGGGTGAGCACGGTGCCGAGCTCGACCACGCCGGGGGTGCGTCGCTGGGAGGAGCGGGGAGCGTTGATCAGGTCGTGGACCACCTCGGTGAGGCGGTCGATCTGCTCGAGCGAGATCCGGGCCTCGTCGCGCACCCACTCCTCGGTGCTGGTCGCGAGGATCTCGTCCAGACGCATCGAAAGCGCGGTCAGCGGGGTGCGCAGCTGGTGGGAGGCGTCGGAGGCGAGGCGGGACTCCGCCTCGAGGCGCTCGTTGAGCATCGCGCCGGAGCGGGCGAGCTCGATCGCGACCTCGTCGATCTCCGCGATGCCGGAGGGCTGCCAGGGGCCGCGGGCGCGGCCGGAGCCCATCTCCTCGGCGCGCCTCGACAGCCTCGCCAGCGGCAGGGAGATGCGCTGCGCCTGCCACAGCGCGACCGAGACGCCGATCGAGAGGGCCGACAGGCCGGCGACCGTGATCAGCACCCAGGCGCTCGCGGTGTGGGCCCGCACGTCGGACTTCGGGATGAACACGGTGATCAGCTGCCCCGAGGCACCGGTGGTGCTCCGCTTGACCGGGTCGTCGCCGGGAGGATCGCCGGCTGTGGTGGTCTCCCCCTCGAAGACGACGGTGACGGCGATGTTGAGATCGGTCTGCTCGTCGACCCGTCGCTGCAGGAGCGCCTCGTCGATGGTCCCGTCCTCCTGGAGGCGGGTCTCGGTGTCGATGCGCACCCGGTCCAGGATCAGGTTCGCCTGGTTGGCGATGTTCTGGTTCGCCAGCTGCAGCCACGAGATGCCCAGCGGGATGCCGAGCATCAGCACGACGAGGACCACCGTGATGATGGTGGCCTGCAGCACGCGCTGCCGCACGGGTCAGCTCTCCGTGCCGGTCTCGAAGCGGAAGCCGACTCCCCTCACCGTGGTGATCCGCCGGGGGTCCGTGGCGTCGTCACCCAGCTTGCGGCGCAGCCACGAGATGTGCATGTCGAGCGTCTTGGTGGAGCCCCACCACTCCGCGCCCCAGACCTCGCGCATGAGGTCGTCGCGGGTGACCACGCTGCCGGACTCGCGCACGAGCACGGTGAGCAGGTCGTACTCCTTCGCGGAGAGGCTGAGCTCCTCCCCGTCGGCATAGGCGCGACGGGCGGAGACGTCGAGGGTGACGCCGTTGACGTCGTAGTTGTCGCCGGACTCCTCGGTCGCCTGCGAGCGCCGCATGAGGGCGCGGATCCGCGCCTGCAGCTCACCGAGGCGGAAGGGCTTGGTGACGTAGTCGTCGGCTCCCGCGTCCAGGCCCACCACCGCGTCGACCTCGTCGGCCCGGGCGGTGAGGATCAGGATCGGCGACTCGAGCCCGCCCTTGCGCAGGCGCCGAGCGACCTCGAGGCCGTCGAGATCGGGCAGGCCCAGATCCAGGATGACCAGGTCGATCGGGTCCGGTCCGGCGGCGATCCCGAGCGCGTCCATCCCTCGGGAGGCGCGCGTGACGGTGTATCCCTCCCGGTCCAGGGCCCGGGAGAGCGGTTCAGCGATGGCCGAGTCGTCCTCGACGAGAAGCAGTCGTGTCACGTCAGCCATAGTACGTCCCGCCTCAGAGCCCGAGATCCAGGGGGGCGGAGCCGTCGCGGCTCATCTCGTGCACCCGGACCGTGCCGATGCCGTGGAGGTCGACCTCCTCGCCCTCCCCGAGGACGAAGCCGCCGGGCAGCGCCTTCGCGATCGCGGAGGCGGTGTCGGAGTCCACGAGCACCGCCCCCGGCCGGGCGACGGACTCCATCCGGGCGGCGAGGTTGACGGTGGGTCCGAACACGTCCCCGTAGCGGGAGAACATCGAGCCCCAGGAGAGGCCGACCCGCACGGGCGGGAGGTCGGGATCGGCGCCGATGGTCTCGGAGAGGCTGACCGCGATCTGGGCGCCGTCCTCCGGCGTGTCGGCCAGGAACATGATCTCGTCGCCGACGGTCTTGACCACCCGTCCGCCGCCGACGGAGATGATGTCGCGGCTGAGCGACTCGAAGCGACCCACCATGTCGGCGAGCTGCGTGCCGGGCATGTCCTGGGCCAGGCGCGTGAACTGGACGAGATCCGCGAAGCCGACGGCCCGGTGCAGGGGGAACAGCTCGTCGGTGTCGCGGTGGAGCACCTCGCTGCCGGCGCGGGCGGCGTAGGCGGCGAGCTGGCGCCGGAAGGTGAACATGACCTGGGACTCGAAGGTCTCCAGCAGCTCGGGGATCTCGTCGAGCATCTGCTGGCGGGCCCGGGCGTCGTCGAGCCCGTCGGCGTGCTTGGCCTCGTCGACCAGCGCCTCGGTGATCCACATCGCGAGGCGTCCCATGTGGAAGCCCATGCCGCGGGAGATGCTCGCGAAGGCGCGCTCGGAGAGCACCCCGTCCTCGACGATCGCGGCGAGGTCGCCGATCGCCTGGGCGTCCTCGTCGGTGAACACCACGGTGTCCTCGTCCACGGGCGTGAAGCCGAGGGAGCGCCAGTACACGGAGGTGAGGCGCTCGGCGATCCCGTGCTGCTCGGCGAGGTCTCGGCGCGAGTACTTGCGCGGCCCCTGCAGGAGCACCTTCTCGAGCGCGCCGACGCTGCGACGCACGGAGGAGAAGCGGCGGTTGAGGTCGAGGATCTCCTGCTCGTCGAGGGCGGTGAGCTCCGCGTCCTCCGCGGAGAGGTCCGGGAGCTCCTGCGTCTGCGAGGACACCACGTCGACGGTCCCGGTGGGGATGCGGGTCTCGCGGGCGCCGTCCGCACCCTCGAGCGCCTCGCGCTCCCCTCGCTCGTCCATCCCGTCGGTCACAGCGCGGTCCCTCGCTTCCCAATGCCCGGCTTCTCCATGCCTGCTCCTGCTCGTGTGCTCGTGGTCGGTGCGGTGGGGTCGTGCCCGGACCGCGGGGTCAGGGCGCCGCGGGCCGCAGATGCCGCACGTCGCCGACGTCGACGGCGATCCGCCCCTCCCCGTCCGCGCGGTCGAGCACGAGTCGCCCGTGCTCGTCGACGTCCAGGACGGTGCCGCGCAGGGCAGGGTCGCCGTCCGCTCCCCCCGCGGCCTCCCCCAGGGGGTCGACCCTCACCGTCCGCCCCAGTGTGAGGCAGGTCATAGTGTAGCGGTCCCGGGTGCCGACCGCGTCACCATCCCCCTGGGCGGACTCGAGCGCAGCGAGCTCCTCGCCGAGCGCGGCGACGAGCGCCTCCTCGAGCGCCTCCCGCAGCCCCCGGTCCTCCGCCGGGCCGGCATCGGGGCGGAGGCCGGCCTCCCCGCGCAGCCAGGCGGCGCCGGGCACCGGCTCGCCGTCCTCGTCCAGGACCGGGCCGCGAAGGTTCAGTCCGATGCCGAGCATCAGGTCCTCGCCGCGCGCCTCGACGAGGATCCCGCCGAGCTTGCGGCCGTCGGCGGTGTGGAGGTCGTTGGGCCATTTCAGGCCGATCCGCTGCTCGCCGGCCGCGGCGGGGACCGCTCGCTCGAGGGCGGCGACGGCGGCGAGCCCCGCGGCCAGCGGGAACCAGCCGCGCCGGGCGGGGGCGAGGGACGTGCGATGGGCGTAGGTGAGGGCGAGGCTCGCCCCGTCCGGGCTCGCGAAGGCGCGGCCGAGGCGGCCTCGCCCGGAGGTCTGCCGCGTCGCGGTGACGGCGAAGGGCGGCGCGTCCCCGGCGCGCAGGAGCGCGGTGGCCTCGTCCTGGGTCGAGCGGACCGCGCCCAGGCGGTGGATCCGCGGCGACGCAGCGCCCGTCCCCTCCGCGGAGGTGTCGGGCAGTGCCGGGACGTCCATGCGCTCCTCCTCCTGCGAGACCTGCGTGACGGATCGCTCCATCCTCGCGCCGCCCACTGCATCGTTCCTGGGAGCGGCGTGGACGGACGCTCCGCGCCGGGCGTGCCGCCCCGGCCGGGGTCGGCCGCCGTCGGACCCGCGTAGCGTAGTATCCCGGTGTTCGAATCCCCCACAGCTTCAGGCGGCCGCAGGGCCGTCGCAGGAGGTCCCGTGACCGACGCCCCGCGGCCGCTCACCACCGCACAGCGACTCGAGGACCTGCGCGAGCGCGATGCCGCGGCGGTCTCCGCCGCGGACGATCTCGCCGTCCAGAAGCAGCATGCGCGGGGCAAGAAGACCGCCCGCGAGCGGATCGCGGACCTCCTGGACGACGGCTCGTTCGTGGAGACCGACCGCTTCGTGCGCCATCAGGCCAGCAGCTTCGGCATCGACGCCAAGCGCCCCGACGGCGACGGCATCGTCACCGGCTACGGCACCATCGACGGCCGCCAGGTGTGCGTGTACTCGCAGGACTTCACCGTCTTCGGCGGCTCGCTCGGCGAGGCCCACGGCCGCAAGATCCAGAAGGTCCAGGACCTCGCCCTGCGCACGGGCGTGCCGATCATCGGGATCCTCGACGGCGGCGGCGCCCGCATCCAGGAGGGCGTCGCGTCGCTGGCGATGTTCGCCGGGATCTTCAAGCGCAACACCCGCGCCTCGGGCGTCATCCCGCAGATCTCCCTGATCATGGGCCCGGCCGCGGGCGGCGCCGTGTACTCCCCCGCGCTGACCGACATCATCGTGATGGTCGAGAAGACCTCCCACATGTTCATCACCGGCCCCGACGTGATCCGCACGGTCACCGGCGAGGACGTCGGCTTCGAGGAGCTCGGCGGTGCGCGCACCCACTCCAGCCGCTCGGGCGTGGCCCACTACATGGCGCCGGACGAGGCCGAGGCGATCGAGTACGTCAAGGACCTGCTCAGCTACCTGCCGGCCAACACCCTCACCCCCGCCCCGGTCTTCCCTGTGCAGGTCGAGGAGAGCCCGAACGCGGCGGACGCCGCGCTCGACTCCCTCGTGCCGGACTCCCCCAACCAGCCCTACGACATGCTCACGGTGCTGCGCACGGTGCTCGACGACGAGGAGTTCCTCGAGGTGCAGCCGCTGTTCGCGCGCAACGTGATGGTGGGCTTCGGCCGCATCGAGGGGCACAGCGTCGGCATCATCGCCAACCAGCCCTCGCACCTGGCCGGCACCCTCGACATCGACGCCTCCGAGAAGGCGGCCCGCTTCGTGCGCCTGTGCGACGCGAACAACATCCCGGTGCTGACCTTCGTGGACGTGCCCGGCTTCCTGCCCGGCACCGACCAGGAGTACGGCGGCATCATCCGTCGCGGCGCGAAGCTGCTGTACGCCTACGCCGAGGCGACGGTGCCGCTGATCACCGTGATCACCCGCAAGGCCTACGGCGGCGCCTACATCGTGATGGGTTCCAAGGAGCTCGGCGCGGACATCAACCTCGCCTGGCCCACCGCGCAGATCGCGGTGATGGGATCCCAGGGCGCGGTGAACATCCTCCACCGCGGCGACCTGAAGCGGGTCGCCGAGGAGGGCGGGGACGTCGCCGCCGAGCGCCGGCGCTACGAGGCCGAGTACGAGGAGCAGTTCGCGACCCCATACACCGCGGCCGAGCGCGGCTGGATCGACGGGGTCATCCGCCCGGCCGAGACCCGCGTCGAGATCACCCGGGCGCTGCGCGCGCTGCGCACCAAGCGCGACTCGCTGCCCACCAAGAAGCACGGGAACATCCCGCTGTGAGCGCCGGGACGAGGACCGCCGCGAGCGCGGCCGAGGCCGCGCAGGGCGCCGGGGCGTCCGGCAGCGCAGTCACCCCGTCCGACGTGCGCCTGGTCGCGGGCCGGCTCGCGCCCGACGAGCTCGCCGCGATCGCCGTGGTCGTCTCCGCGATGAGCGTCACCAGCCGGCTCGAGGCGCAGGAGCGCTCCCTGGCCGACGGCATCGGCGGGGCGAGCGCCTGGAGCTCCCCGGTGCACACCCATGTGGGCGGCCACACCGAGCGGATGCGCCCCTCCAGCACCTGCTGGACCTTCACCGACCGCTGACCCGGCGACCTCGCCGGTCGGCCCGGACCGCCGTCCTGCCGGCCGGGGCCCGGGAGCCCTTCCGCACGACCTAGACTGCGGCACATGTCCTCCCCGACCCCGGCCCGCACCCCCTCCGCCCTGGACGCCCTCGCGGACGGCTATGTCGACCGTCTCGCGGCGGCGGACCCCTTCCTCGCCACCGAGCTCGGCATCGCCGGGCACGACGGCGAGGTGACCGACTACTCCCCCGCCGCGGTCGCCGCACGGGAGGACCTCGCCCGCGAGCTGCTCGCCGCGATCGCCGAGGTGCCCGACGCCGATGACGTCGACGCCGTGACCCGCGCCGCCCTCTCCGAGCGGCTCGGCCTCGACCTCGAGCGCGCCGAGCAGCGCCTGGACATCGCCGCCGTCAACAACCTCGCCTCGGTGCTGCAGTCCCGCGACGTGCTCGACCAGATGCCCACCGACACCGCCGAGGACTGGGAGGTGCTCGCCGAGCGGATGGCCGGCTTCCCCCGTGCGCTCGGCAGCTGGGCCGAGTCCCTGCGCGAGGCCGCGGCCGCCGGCACCGTCTCGGCGCGCCGCCAGCTGCTGCTCGGTGCGGAGCAGGCGCGCGGCTACGCGGCCGACGGCGGCTTCTTCGACGCCTTCGCGGGCGAGGCCGTCGGCACCGAGGCGCAGAAGGCGCAGGTGCGCGCGTCGGCCGAACAGGCCCGCACCGCCTATCGCGAGATCGCGGGCGTGCTCGAGTCGCTGGTGCCGCTGGCGCCGGAGGCCGACGCGGTGGGCCGGGACGCCTACCAGCTCCACTCCCGCACCTTCCTCGGCACCGAGATCGACCTCGAGGAGACCTACGCCTGGGGCGTGGAGGAGCTGCGCGCGATCATCGCCGAGCAGGAGCAGGTCGCCGCGCGGCTGAACGAGCGCTACGCCACCGGCGGCGGCAGCTCCGTCGCCGCCGCGAGGCAGGCGCTCAGCGCCGACCCGGCCCGGCTGCTGCACGGCACCGACACCCTGCAGGAGTGGATGCAGCAGCTCTCCGACTCCGCGATCCGCGACCTCGCCGGCACCCACTTCGACATCCCCGAGCCGCTGCACCGCCTCGAGTGCCGCATCGCCCGCACCGGCTCCGGCGGCATCTACTACACGGGCCCCAGCGAGGACCTCACCAGGCCCGGCCGCATGTGGTGGGACGTCCCGGCCGGGACCGAGGAGTTCCGCACCTGGGAGCAGACCACGACCGTCTACCACGAGGGCGTGCCCGGCCATCACCTGCAAGTGGGCATCCAGACCCTCCAGGCCGACACCCTGAACCGCTGGCGCGCGATGCTCTGCTGGGTCTCCGGGCACGGCGAGGGCTGGGCGCTGTACGCCGAGCGGCTTATGGAGCAGCTGGGCTATCTCGAGGACGACGGCGACCGGATGGGCATGCTGGACGCCCAGCGCCTGCGCGCCGGGCGCGTGGTGCTCGACATCGGCCTGCACCTGGGCCTTGCGATGCCGACCGGCCTGCCGGGCGCCGACGGCGGCGCCTGGGACGAGCGCACCGCCTGGGAGTTCATGACCGAGAACTGGGGCGTGGAGGAGGCCGAGCGCCGCTTCGAGCTGAACCGCTATCTGGGCTGGCCCGGCCAGGCCCCCTCCTACAAGCTCGGCCAGCGCACCTGGGAGCAGCTGCGCGAGCGCGCCACCGCGGCGGACTCCTCCCCCGCCGCGGTGCGGGACTTCCACCGCCGCGCGCTCGAGCTGGGCAGCCTGCCCCTGTCGGTGCTGGAGGGTGCGCTGTGAGCGCCGCCGCGCACGACCCGTCGGCCGGAGCGGCGAACGCTCCGAGCGCTGACCCGATGCTCGACCCGTCGGCCGGCGTGGAGGAGCACGAGCCGCTGCTCCTGCTGGCCTCCGCCTCCGCCGGACGCCGCGCGACCCTCGCCGCGGCCGGCATCGAGCACCGGACCCTGCCTGTCGACCTCGACGAGGACGGGATCCTCGCCGCGGCCCGCGAGGCCGCCGGCGACGCCCCGCTCGCCCCTGCCGAGGAGGTGCTGCTGCTGGCCCGTGAGAAGGCGCTCGCGGCGACCGCGCGCAGTGAGGGCGGCTACGTGGTGCTCGGCGGCGACTCGATGCTGGAGATCGACGGCGAGGTCGTGGGCAAGCCCCACGAGCCGGCACGGGCTGCGGCGCGCTGGCGCGCGATGCGGGGACGGACCGGGGTGCTGCACTCGGGCCACTGGATCGTGGACGACCGCGATCCGGAGGACGGCGGCACCCGGGCGACCTTCGGCGCGACCGCGTCCTGCGCCCTGACCTTCGCGGACCTCTCCGACGAGGAGATCGACGCCTATGTCGCCACCGGCGAGCCGCTCGGCGTCGCCGGCGGCTTCACGATCGACGGCCGCGGCGGCCCCTTCGTCGAGTCCGTCGAGGGGGACCCGCACGCGGTGGTGGGGCTCTCGCTGCCGCTGCTGCGCCGTCTGCTCGCCGACATCGGCCTGGGGATCCACGAGCTGTGGACACCGGTCGACGACGGCTCCGCTCAGGGGTCCGCGCCGGAGGACGAACCCGCGCCCGTCCCCGACGTGCCCGACCGGTCACGGCTTGCCGCTCCCTGAGGGTCCGCGGTACTACACTCGACCTCTGCTGCACTCCCCGGAAGGAACCTCCGCCTCATGGCCCCTCGACCCGCCAAGCCCCGCCCCCTGTCCACGGTGCTCATCGCCAACCGTGGGGAGATCGCGGTGCGCGTCGCCCGGGCCTGCAAGGACGCCGGCCTCCGGTCGATCGCCGTGTACGCCGACCCGGACCGCGATGCGCTGCACACCGTGATCGCCGACGAGGCGTACGCGCTCGGCGGCAGCACTGCGGCGAGCTCGTACCTCGTCGTCGACAAGATCCTGGACATCGCCAAGCGCTCCGGCGCCGATGCGATCCACCCCGGCTACGGCTTCCTCTCCGAGCGCGCCGACTTCGCCCAGGCCGTGATCGACGCGGGCCTGACCTGGATCGGCCCGCCGCCCGAGGCGATCGAGAAGCTGGGCGACAAGGTCTCCGCCCGCCACATCGCCCAGAAGGCCGGGGCCCCGCTGGTCGCCGGCACCAAGGACCCGGTCAAGAACTCCGACGAGGTCGTCGACTTCGCCCGCGAGCACGGCCTGCCGATCGCGATCAAGGCGGCCTTCGGCGGCGGCGGGCGCGGTCTGAAGGTCGCCCGCGAGGAGTCCGAGGTGCGCGAGCTGTTCGACTCCGCGGTGCGCGAGGCCGTCGCCGCCTTCGGCCGCGGCGAGTGCTTCGTGGAGCAGTTCCTCGACTCGCCCCGCCACGTCGAGACCCAGTGCCTGGCCGACATGCACGGCAACGTGCAGGTCGTCTCCACCCGTGACTGCTCCCTGCAGCGCCGCCACCAGAAGCTCGTCGAGGAGGCGCCCGCGCCCTTCCTCACCTCCCAGCAGCGCGCCCAGCTGGTCTCCGCCTCCAAGGCGATCCTGCGCGAGGCCGGGTACGTCGGCGCCGGCACCTGCGAGTTCCTCGTTGGCAAGGACGGCACCATCTCCTTCCTCGAGGTCAACACCCGCCTCCAGGTCGAGCACCCCGTGACCGAGGAGGTCGCGGGCGTGGACCTCGTGCGCGAGCAGCTGCGCATCGCCGCCGGGGAGCGGGTCAGCGAGGAGGACCCCGTCACGCGCGGCCACTCCTTCGAGTTCCGCATCAACGGCGAGGACCCCGGCCGCGGCTTCATGCCCGCCCCGGGCCGCATCCAGCGCTACGACGTGCCCTCGGGCCCGGGCGTGCGGATCGAGTCGGGCGTGCGCGCCGGCGACGAGGTCTCCGGCGCCTTCGACTCGATGCTCGCCAAGCTCGTCGTCACCGGCGCGACCCGGCAGGAGGCGATCGAGCGCTCCCGCCGCGCCCTGGCCGAGTTCCGCATCGACGGCATCCCCACCGTGCTGCCCTTCCATCGCGCGGTGATGGAGGACCCGGCGTTCACCCCGGAGGACGCCGAGGAGCCCTTCTCGGTGCACACCACCTGGATCGAGACCGAGTTCACCGGCGACCTGCCCGCCGCGCCGCTGCCGGCGCAGCCGGAGGAGCCCGAGGACCGCGAGTCCGTGGTCGTCGAGGTCGACGGGCGCCGCGTCGAGATCAGCCTGCCCGCCTCCCTGCGCGCCCCGCAGGCCGCGGTGCGCCAGCGCCGCAAGCGCCAGCACCGCGGTGCCGGCGAGGGCGCCGCGGGCGGCAACGGCGTGACCGCGCCGATGCAGGGCACGATCGTGAAGGTCGCCGTCGAGGAGGGCCAGACCGTCGCCGACGGCGATGTGCTGGTGGTGCTCGAGGCGATGAAGATGGAGCAGCCCATCACCGCCTCCCGCTCCGGCGTGGTCAAGGGCCTGAACGCCGAGATCGGCGCGACCGTCTCCGCCGGCGCGGTGCTCTGCTCGATCGAGGACTGATCCGGCTCGGGCGCCACCGGCCCGCCCCCGCACAATTCTGCGCTCCGGGCGTGACCTCACCACCGTAGAGGCGTTGAGGTCACGCCCGGAGCGCTTTTGTGTGCGCCGCGCCCAGCCCCGGTGGGCTCAGGGCGCATCGGTGTGCGCTGCGCCCTGCCCTGGTGGGCTCAAGCGCTGCCGCCGGCCAGCACCTTCTGCCGCGCCACCTCGGCGAGGGAGCCGGTCAGAGAGGGATAGACGGTGGAGGTGCCCGCGAGCTGCTCCGCGGTCAGGCGATGGGCGACGGCGAGGGTGTAGGGCAGGATCAGCTCGCTCGCCCGCGGCGCGACCACCACGGCGCCGAGCACCGTGTGGGAGTCGGGGCGCACCAGCAGCTTCACGAAGCCCTCGTCGATGCCCTGCATCTTCGCGCGCGGGTTCGTCTCCAGGCCCAGCATCAGCACCTCGGCCCGCACCTGGCCGGAGGCGACCTCCTGCTCGCTCACTCCGACCACCGCGATCTCGGGGCTGGTGAAGATCGCGGAGGAGACCTGCGCGGCGATCAGCGGGGAGACCGCCTCGCCGAGGGCGTGGTGCATCGCGATCCGTCCCTGCATCGCCGCGACCGAGGCGAGCGGGTACACGCCGGTGCAGTCCCCCGCGGCGTAGATGCCCCGCACGGAGGTGCGCGAGACCCGGTCGGTCTCGATGTGGCCGCTCTCGCGCACCCGCACCCCCGCCGTGAACAGTCCCAGGTCCGAGGTCCAGGGGATCCCGCCGAGGGCCATCAGCGCGTGGCTGCCCTCGATCTCCTCTCCCGAGGTGAGGGTGACGACGACCCCGTCGGCCGTGCGCCGCGCCCCGGCGGCCCGGGAGCGGGAGCGGACGGTGACGCCGCGGCGCGCGAAGGCGTCCTCGAGCACGTCGGCGGCGTCGGCGTCGGTGCCCGGCAGCACCTTCTCGCGCGAGGAGACGAGGGTGACCTCGCTGCCGAGGGCGCGGTAGGCGCTGGCGAACTCGGCGCCGGTCACGCCCGAGCCGACCACGATCAGGTGCTCGGGCAGCTCCTGCAGCGAGTACAGCTGGGTCCAGTTCAGGATCCGCTCGCCGTCGAAGGGTGCGGTCCCGAGCTCCCGGGGGCGGGCGCCGACGGACAGGAGGATCACGTCGGCCTCCAGCACGCGAGTCTTCCCGTCGGCGCCGCTCACCTCGACCCGGTCGGGGCCGTCGAGGCGGCCGCGCCCGTCGAGCACCTCGACCCCGGCCGCGACGAGACTCTGGCGGATGTCGGCGGACTGGGCGTCGGCGAGTCGGCGCACGCGCGTGTTGACCGCGTCGAGGTCGACGTCGAGGGTCTCGGCGGTGGGGGCGGCGCCGTCGTCGGCGTCCCGGATCCCGAGCTCCCGGGAGCCGGCGACGAGGTCGAGCACCTCGGCGGTCGCGATGAGGGTCTTGGACGGCACCACGTCGGTGAGCACGGCCGCACCGCCGACGCCGCGATCGGCGACGAGGGTGGTGCGGGCGCCGTGGCGCGCCGCGGTCAGCGCGGCCTCGTAGCCGCCGGGCCCTCCGCCGATGATCACCACTTGGACGTCGTCGTCGCTGCGGGGCACCCGGCGGGGGTCGGGCGGCAGGGCGGTACTCGGATCGCTCACCCCGCCATCGTGGCATGACCTGTGACGTCAGGGGCCGATTCCGGGAGCATGCGCCGTGGGGCTTCGTCGTGCCCCGTCCCTGCGCTACCTTCGGTCCATGACTGCATCGAGCACCGATCCGTACCAGCTCGCCCGCGACGCCGCCGCCGCGATCGCCGAGGCCAGCTCCGTCCCCGCCCACGACCTCGCGCTGGTGCTCGGCTCGGGCTGGGCCGGGGCCGCGGACCTCCTCGGCGAGACCGTCTGGCAGGCTGACGCGACCTCCATCCCCGGCTTCCGCCCGCCGGCCGTCGCCGGCCACGTCGGCACGCTGCGCTCGATCCGCGTGGAGGGCACCGGCGCGCGGGCGCTCGTGCTCGGGGCCCGCACCCACTTCTACGAGGGCGCGGGCGTGGACGCGGTCGTGCACGGCGTGCGCACCGCCGCCGCGACGGGCGCGCGCACGATGGTGCTGACCAACGGCTGCGGCGGCATCGACCCGTCCTGGCGTCCGGGCACGCCGGTGCTGATCCGCGACCAGATCAACTTCACCGGCGCGACCCCGCTGGTGGGCGCGAACTTCGTGGACCTCACCGATCTGTACACCCCGGCGCTGCGCGCGATCGCGAAGGAGGTCGACCCCTCCCTCGACGAGGGCGTGTACATGCAGTTCTCCGGCCCCGCCTACGAGACGCCGGCCGAGGTGCAGATGGCGAGGACCCTCGGCGCGCACCTGGTCGGGATGTCCACCGCGCTCGAGGCGATCGCCGCTCGCGAGGCCGGCCTGGACGTGCTGGGCATCTCGCTGGTGACGAACCTCGCCGCGGGCATCTCCGGGGAGGCGCTCAGCCACGAGGAGGTGCTCGAGGCGGGCCGGGAGGCCGGGCCGCGCATCTCGCGCCTGCTCGCCGAGACGGTGCGGCGGATCACCGCAGGAGCGGCCGACGGCGCGGGCGCCCCGGCCGGAGCCGACGGG